>JAJYFW010000073.1 GCA_021785335.1 Pseudomonadota bacterium | reverse complement strand
AGGTGAAACGCGTCGAGCGGCAGGATGCCGCGCTCCGGCGGGTCAAGCCATTCGAGGCGGGCGCTCGCGCGCGAGGGCGCCATCGGGAACAGTCCGGCACGGTACGCCCGCAGCATCAGGTCGGGCGTAAGCACCAGCCGGCGCCGTTTGTCGGTGGGATGCGACACGATCCGGCCTTCCGTCGTCGCCCGCGGCCCCGCGAGCGCCGCCTATCGCGCCCGGCGCGGCATGGGCCGCGCGGGCCCGGCCGCCACGAACGTGATCCCGGTGCCTGCGGGCAGACCCATGCCCCGCGCGATCTCGCGCGCGACCTCGCGCGCCAGCGCCGCGTAACCGCCATCGGCCATGTGCAGCCCGTCCGGCGCCATCAACGCGGAGGCGGGCACGGTGCCGGCCGCGAGCCAGCGCCGCATCAGTTCGTAGCGGGGGATCACCGGCACGCCGTACTCCTGGCCGAGGGCGCGCAGTGCGTCACGATAGGCCAGCGAGCCGCCGGCCTTATGCAGCACGCGCGAGACCTGCGGCTCCATCAGCATCGTGTCGATCCCCGCCGCCCGCAGCGCCACCAGCCCCGCCCGCGTCTCGGCGATGAAGCGGCGGAGCGGCACGTGGCGCAGCGGGTCGTTGCTGCCGGTCTGCCAGATCACCAAGGCCGGATGCTCCGGGATCACCTGACGCAGCAGCCGCGGCAGCATGTTGTCCGCGTCCTGCCCGCCGATGCCCTCGTTGCGCACCACAACCGGCACCGGCAGGCGCGCCGCGAGCAGGCGGGCGAGACGCTCGGGATAGGCGTGGCTGCGGTCGCTGGCGCCGATACCCTCCGTGGAGGAAGAGCCGAACGCCACGATCAGCAGCTTCTTCCCTGCCGCCAGGCGGGAGGCACAGTGATGCAGCGGCGCATCGGCGCGCGCGGCGGGAACGGCGGTGGGCAAGGCGATGGCGAGAAGCACGGCGCCGAACACGGCGCCGATGCCCCGGAATGCATCACGGGAT
Source organism: Pseudomonadota bacterium (assembly GCA_021785335.1). The sequence continues at coordinate 6,776 of JAJYFW010000073.1, read as the reverse complement.
TTGAGCATGACAATCTCTTAACACGGATACGCGGTGGCGCAAAGGCCACGTTGTGGCGACCAGTGCGGTATCACGCGGCGAGACGGCGCGACATTTTCTGCCTGGCGCGGTGCTCGAACCATGCGGCGGTGACCATCATCACCGCGAACCCGCCGCCGTTCACCACAACCTGCGCGACCGGCGCCGTGCCGAACGTGGTGAACACCAACCGCCCCATCAGCGAGAGCAGCGTACCGGCCGCGAACACCTCGAGGGAATGGCGGCCGCACATGGCGAACGGGCGCAGCAGCCAATGGTCCTGCACCGCGCGGAACCGCTCGGAGGACAGTGCCAGGTAGATCATCGCCACGACATCGAGGATGCGCCTCGGGTCGAGCGTGCTCTTGTCCGGCGCGAACACGATGAGCGGCCGCCAGTCGGACCAGCCCCAGCGACGCCAGGGCGCAACCGCCAGCAGCGCGTAAACCAGATAGACGACGGCCACGGCGCGCAACGGCCACCAGCGGGGCAGGGTGAAGCCGCGCCTGCGGTGCTCGACCGCGAGCGTCATGCCCAGGGCGAACAGGAACTGCCAGGCGAACGGGTTGAAGAACCAGCCGCCGCCCGAGGGCACGTTGTGAATGTTGAGCCACGGGTAGACCTGCGCCGCGCGCCAGACCAGAAGCGAGGGCAGCAGCAGCGCGGCGGGCGAGATGCGCCACAGCGCCTGCATCAGGGGAAAGGACGCCAGCAGCACGATGTAGAGCGGCAGGATGTCGAGGAAGGTCGGCAGTTGCGCGAGCCCCACCGCGCGCGCCATGGCGGCGAGCCCGGGTGGCCGCGACGGCTCGATGCCGAGGAACTCGGTGCCGAAATAATGCGCCCACAAGGCGACGATGAGGAAGGTGGAGACCAGCAGCACCACCTGCGCGGCATAAAGATGCATGCAGCGCAGCGCCACGCGCACGACGCCGTGGCGCGCGCCCTCCTGCTCGAACACCCGCCCGTAGGCGAGCATGCTCGACACGCCCGCGAGGATCACGAACACCTCGGCGGCGTCGGAAAAACCCCAGTTGCGCAGCGTGATCTGGCTGATCCGGTTGCCGCCGATATGGTCGACGAAGATCATCAGCAGCGCGATGCCGCGCAGGATGTCGATGCGGCCATCACGACGCGAACGCTGCGTGGCCCCGCTCATGTCACGGCCTCACCACGTCACGCGCGCATCAGCCGGCGGCGACCAGCCGTTCGAGCCAGTGGATCGTGTAGTCGCCGGCTGCGAACTCGGGATGCGCGGCGATACGCTCGTGCAGCGGCAGCGAGGTCTTGATGCCGACCACCGCGAACTCCGCCAGTGCACGGCGCAGCCGCGCGATCGCCTCCTCGCGCGTCGGCGCGTGCACGATCAGCTTCGCCACCATGCTGTCGTACCAGGGCGGCACGGAGGCGCCCGCGTAGAGCGCGGAATCGACGCGCACGCCCAGCCCCCCCGGCGCGTGGAACGCGGTGACACGGCCCGCGGAGGGGGCGAACGTCTCGGGGTCCTCCGCTGTCACACGGCATTCGATCGCGTGGCCGGAGAAGCGCACCTCTTCCTGGCCGTAGCCGAGTTCGGCGCCCGCGGCGACGCGGATCTGCTCCTTCACCAGGTCGATGCCGCAGACCATCTCGGTCACCGGGTGCTCCACCTGCAGGCGTGTGTTCATCTCAATGAAGGCGAACTGCCCGTCCTGCCACAGGAACTCCAGCGTGCCCGCGTTGCGGTAGCCGAGCTGGCGCAGCGCCGCCGTTGCCGTCGCCCCAAGCGCGTCGCGCGCCGCGGCGTCGAGCGCCGGCGAGCCCGCCTCCTCCAGCAGCTTCTGGTGGCGCCGCTGCAGGCTGCAGTCGCGTTCGCCGAAATGGACCACGCTGCCGTGCCCGTCGGCCAGGATCTGCAGCTCGATATGGCGCGGGCGGTCGAGATATTTCTCCAGATAGACGGCATCGTTGCCGAACGCCGCGGCGGCCTCCGCGCGCGCGAGGCGCCAGGCCTCCTCCAGCCCATCGGCGTCCTTCGCCACCTTCATGCCGCGCCCGCCGCCGCCCGCCGCCGCCTTGATCAGCACCGGGTAGCCAATGCGCTCAGCGACGCGCCGGGCCTCATCCAGGCTCGCGAGCTCACCGTCCGAGCCCGGCACCAGCGGCACGCCGAGGCCTGCCATCGCGGACTTCGCCGCGATCTTGTCGCCCATCATGCGGATATGGTCGGCGGACGGGCCGATGAAGGTGAGGCCGTGCGCCTCCACCATGTCGGCGAACTCGGCGTTCTCCGAGAGGAAGCCGTAGCCGGGGTGGATCGCGTCGGCGCCGGTGATCGCGGCGGCGGAGAGGATCGAGGGGATCTTGAGATAGGAATCGCGCGCCGGCGGCGGGCCGATGCAGACGCTCTCGTCGGCCAGGCGCACGTGCATCGCCTCGGCATCCGCCGTGGAATGCACGGCGACCGTCGGGATGCCCATCTCGCGGCAGGCGCGCTGGATGCGCAGCGCGATCTCGCCGCGGTTCGCGATGAGGATCTTCTGGAACACGCGCCTATTCGATGATCAGCAGCGGCTGGTCGTATTCGACCGGCGAGCCGGAAGCGATCAGCACCCGCGTCACCGTGCCGGCGCGCGGAGCCTTGATCTGGTTGAATGTCTTCATCGCCTCGATCAGCAGCAGCGTCTGCCCCACCGAGACGCTCTGCCCGGGTGTGACATAAGGCGCCGCCCCCGGTTCCGGTGAGAGATAGGCAACCCCCACCATGGGGCTGCGCACCGCGCCGGGATGGGCGGCGTCGTCCATGGCCGCCGCCGGAGCAGCGGCCGACGCGGCGGCAACGGCCGGCGCCAGCGCCGGGCCCGCCACCGAAGCCACCACCGGCGCCGGCGCGCGCGCCACGCGGACGCGACCCTCCTTGCCCTCGATCTCGATCTCGGTGAGGCCCGTCTCGGTCAGGATCGCGGCGAGCGCGCCGACCGCATCGGCGTCGAAGCCCGGAACCTTCATTCCCCGTCCTCCACCAGCTCCGACAGCGCCTCTATCGCCAGCGCGTAGCCGGTGACTCCCAGCCCAGCGATGACGCCGGTCGCGGCCTTGGACACGTAGGAGTGCTGCCGGAACTCCTCGCGGCGGTGGATGTTGGTGATGTGCACCTCGATCACCGGCATGTCGCAGGCGAGCAGCGCGTCCATCAGCGCGATCGAGGTGGTGGTGAAGCCCGCCGGGTTGATGACGATGCCCTGCGCCATCCGCCGCGCCTCCTGCACCCAGGTGACCAGCTCGCCCTCGTGGTTGGTCTGGCGGAAATCGATCGCGACGCCGCACTGGTCAGCCCGCTCCGCGCACAGCGCCTCGACATCATCGAGGGTCGCCCGGCCGTAGAGTTCCGGCTCCCGCTGCCCCAGCAGGTTCAGGTTGGGCCCGTTCAGCACATAGATCAGGGGTCGCTCTGCCATGGTCGCGCGGTAGCATGGCGCGCGCGCCGCGCCAACAGCGCCCCGGCCGGACCGCGTCCGCCGAAGCGACACCCCCGGGGAACCGGCGCGCCGCCCCCTTGGCGCGGGACCGTTCCGTCGCGAATATGGCGGCCATGGACACCGCGACCGTTCTTGCCATCGGCGTCAACGGCGAGGAGCGCGCCTTCGACGGGCCGCTCAGCATCGCCGGCCTGCTCGAACGCCTGGGCCTCGACGCGCGCAAGGTCGCGGTCGAGCGCAACAAGGCGATCGTCCGGCGCGCGCACTACGCCGAGACCTGGCTCGAGCCGGGCGACGCGGTCGAGATCGTGCACTTCATCGGAGGCGGCTGATGGACCGGGCTACATTGCCGGCCGATACCTGGAGTGTCGCGGGGCGGGCCTTCCGCTCGCGCCTCATCGTCGGCACCGGCAAGTACAAGTCGCTGGAGGAAACGGCCGCCGCGATCGAGGCCTCGGGGGCCGAGATCGTCACCGTCGCGGTGCGGCGCGTGAACCTCTCCGATCCCAGCGCGCCGATGCTGCAGGATTTCGTCGATCCCAAGCGCTACACCTACCTGCCCAACACCGCCGGCTGCCACACCGCGGAGGACGCGGTGCGCACGCTGCGCCTGGCGCGCGAGGCCGGCGGCTGGAACCTGGTCAAGCTCGAGGTCCTCGGCCCGCCACCGCACCTCTATCCGGACATGGCCGCGACCATGGAAGCAACGAAGGCGCTGATCGCGGACGGGTTCGAGGTGATGGTCTACTGCGCCGACGACCCGGTGGCGGCGAAGCGGCTGGAGGACATGGGTTGCGTCGCGATCATGCCGCTTGGCGCCCCGATCGGCTCCGGGCTCGGCATCCAGAACCCGGCGATGATCTCCATGCTGATCGAGCAGGCGAAGGTGCCGCTGCTGGTCGATGCCGGCGTCGGCATGGCCTCCGACGCCGCGATCGCCATGGAACTGGGTTGCGACGCGGTGCTGCTCAACTCCGCCATCGCCCATGCGCGCGACCCGGTGATGATGGCGCGCGCCATGAAGGCGGCGGTGGAGGCCGGGCGGCTCAGCTTCCTGGCGGGGCGGATGCCTCGGCGGATGGGGGCGGACCCGTCAAGTCCGCTGACGGGGCTGATCCGGTAAGCTCCCGGTCCAGCGTCGCGTTCAGCTCCGCGCCCACGAGGGCGGCGAAGGTGGACACCCAGAACCACAGCATGATGCCGGCCACCGCCGCGAGCGGGCCGTACGTCGCGTCGAAGCGCGCCGCCCGCGCGACGTAGCTGGAAAAGATCACGGTGGCGGCCATCCAGCTTGCCGTCGCCAGCAGCGCGCCGGGAAAGATCCAGCGCCGCCCGCCTGCCTCCGGGCTCGGCCCGAACCGGTACAGCACGCCGAGCACCGAGACGACGAACATCGCCGTCAGCGCGAGCGAGGCGATGTGGATCGGATTGCGCGTGTCGCCCGGAATGCCGAGCTGCTGCGCCACCGCGGGCAGCGCGACCATCGCCGCGAGCCCCAGCACCGCGCCGATGACCGCCAGCAGCGTCATGCCCGCGGCGGTGGCGAGCACACGCAGCGTCGAGCGCCGCTCCGGCGCGTCGTAAGCGAAGTTGAGCGCGGCCATCAGCGAGCTGGTGCCGGTCGTCGCACTCCACACCGTGAACCCCGCGGAGATCGCCACCCCAAGCGTGAGCGAGGAGTCGCGATGCGAGACCAGCACGGCGAGTTCCTGCGCGATCATCCCGTAGGCGTCCGGCGGCAGGAAGGCCTGCAGCGTCACCAGCTGCGGCGCGACCGTGTTGATGTCGAACATCAGCCCGTAGATGGAGACGAGCAGTGCCAGCGCCGGAAACAACGCCAGCGTCGCGTAGAAGGCGCAGCCGGCGGCGACGAGCGCCGTGCGGTGCGCGAAGACCCGTACCGCCAGCGACCGCCCCACCCGCGCCGCAACGATGGGCCAGGGCGTCGCCGCGCGCTCCGTTATCGCCGCCTGTTCAGCGCTGTCCGCCATGCGCCCAACCGCTAGCAGGAATTCGCGGCCGGGGAGAGCGGCAACGAAATAATGCTTGCAAGGGGGGGGTGCGGGTCCTATGTGCCGCGTCCACGCAGCGCGCACGTGCCTCTGGCCCTCGGGTTACGCAACGACGTCAAGCGTTCTGGCAATCGTTTGGTCGCTGGTTCGTTCGACCGTTTCGCAATCTGGGCCCGTCGCCTTGCTCAGGCGGGCCTCTAACTCGGAGGCCGCGCGATGACACAGAAAATCGCCCGTTACCTTGCCGATCATCAGCCGGTTACGCCGTGCCTGGTGTTCGACGTCGACCGCGCGGAAGAGAATTTCCGCGCGCTTCAGCGTGCGCTGCCGGTCGCGCGCATCTACTACGCGGTGAAGGCCAATCCGGCCGCGCCGGTGCTCGAGCGCCTGGTTCGGCTCGGCAGCTTCTTCGACGCCGCGAGCATCGAGGAGATCGAGGCCTGCCTCGCCGCCGGCGCGCGCGCCGAGGCCATCAGCTTCGGCAACACCATCAAGAAGGCCTCCGCCATCTCCCGCGCGCACGCGCACGGCGTGGGCATGTACGCGTTCGACTCGGCGGAGGAACTTGAGAAGCTCGCCCGCCACGCGCCGGGCGCGGCCGTCTATTGCCGCATCATGGTCGCGAACGCCGGTGCCGACTGGCCACTGTCGCGCAAGTTCGGCACCACGGTGGAGCGCGCGCGGGACCTGATGTTGCAGGCGCGCGAACTCGGCCTCGACCCGATGGGCTTCTCGTTCCATGTCGGCAGCCAGCAAACCTCGACCGCGAGCTACGAGGCGGCGATCGCCAAGGTGGCGATGCTGTTCACCGACCTGCGCGACGCCGGCGTGAAGCTGCGCATGATGAACCTCGGCGGCGGCTTCCCCACCCGCTACCGCGACGAGGTGCCGGGCATCGGCGCCTTCGCGGACGCGATCGGCGCGGCGCTGGCGCGCGCCTTCGGCAACGCGCTGCCGGACATCGTGGTCGAGCCTGGCCGCTTCATCGTCGGCGACGCGGGCGTCGTCGCGTCCGAGGTGGTGCTGGTCAGCCAGCGCGATCCCGCGGACCCGGTTCGCTGGGTGTATCTCGACATCGGCCGCTTCGGCGGGCTCGCGGAGACGGAGGGCGAGGCGATCAAGTACCGCATCGCGACGCCGCATGACGGCACCGCGACCGGCCCGGTCTCGATCGCCGGGCCCACCTGCGACGGCGCGGACATTCTCTACGAGAAGTCCAACTACCGGTTGCCGCTGGCGCTCACGGCGGGCGACCGCGTGGAGCTGCGCGCCACCGGCGCATACGTGA
>JAJYFW010000072.1 GCA_021785335.1 Pseudomonadota bacterium | reverse complement strand
GAGCGGCGGGAGGATGGCGCGCTGTTCGGCTATGCGGTGGGGCCGCATTCGTGGAAGCGGTTCCTGCATCCGCCGGCCGAACTGCTCTGGCGGGCGCGCAGGACAGAGGAGGGTTTCGCCGTCGAGGCCGTGCCGCCGTCCGCGCCGCGCTTCGCGCTTCTCGGCGTGCGCGCCTGCGAGCTGCACGCGATCGCGATCCAGGACCGGATTTTCATCGGCGGCGCTTACCGGGACACGGAGTATGCGGCGCGCCGCGAGGGGGCGTTCATCGTTGCCGTCAACTGCGGCACGGCCGGCGGCACATGCTTCTGCGCCTCGATGGGGACTGGACCCGGCGTTTCCGCCGGCTTCGACCTCGCGCTCACCGAGCTTGTGGGCGAGGGCGGGCTTATGGGCGCGGGGGAACATGCGTTTCTCGTCGAGGCGGGCAGCGAGGCGGGCGCCACGGTGCTCGCGGGGCTTGCCTCGCGGCCCGCGACGCAGGCGGCGCTGGCGGCGGCGGAGGCCGTTGTCGAGGGCGCCCGCGCCGGCATGGGGCGCCGGATGGAGACGACCGGGCTCAAGGAGTTGCTGCAGTCCAACCCCGAGCATTCGCGGTGGGACGATGTCGCCGCGCGCTGCCTCGCCTGCGCCAACTGCACCATGGTGTGCCCGACCTGCTTCTGCACGACGGTGAGCGACCGTACCGATCTCGCCGGCGGCGAGGCCACGCGCGAGAAACGGTGGGATTCCTGCTTCACCGCGGATTTCTCGTTCATCCATGGCGGTGCTGTGCGGGCGAGCCGCCGGGCGCGCTACCGCCAGTGGATGACCCACAAGCTGGCGCACTGGATCGACCAGTTCGGCACGTCGGGCTGCGTCGGCTGCGGGCGGTGCATCACCTGGTGCCCGGTGGGCATCGACATCACCGAGGAGGCCGCCGCGATCCGCGCCCAGACGGCGGGGCCAGGCAAAACGGCGGCGCCAGGCAAACCGGAGGTGGCGCATGGAGACGCCTGAACACCTGCTGCTTGAGCATCCCTTCCTCGCGGGGCTCGATCCGGCGCTGGGCCGCCCGCTTGCCGGGTGCGCGCGCAATCTGCGCTTCGCGGCAGGGGCGTTCCTGTTCCGCGAGGGTGAGCCGGCGGACGAGTTCTATCTCATCCGCGAGGGGCGCGTGGCGCTGGAACTGCATGTGCCCGCGCGTTCGCCGCTGGTGATTGCCGCCATCGGCGACGGCGACATCGTCGGCCTTTCCTGGCTGGCGCCGCCGCATCGCTGGGCCTTCGATGCCCGCGCCACGGCCGAGACCCGGGCCTTCGGCCTCGACGCGGGGTGTGTGCGGGAGAGGTGCGAGGAGAACCACCATCTCGGGTACGAAATGATGAAACGGATCCTGCCGGTGACGGTGCGGCGGATGCAGGCGGCGCGCCAGCAGTTGCTCGACGTCTACGGGCATCACCCGGAATGAGTGCCGCCGCGATCGCCGAGCCGATGCTGCCGCGGCCGTTTCGCGTCGTGGCGTCGCGCCGCGAGACGGGCGACACGGTGACGCTGGAACTCCTGCCGCTGGCAGGCCCAATGCCGGACTCCGCACCGGACCCATTCAAGCCGGGACAGTTCAACATGGTCTATGCGTTCGGTGTCGGCGAGGTGCCGGTCAGCCTCAGCGGCGACCCCGCGGATGGCGGGCGGGTGGTGCATACGGTGCGCGCGGTCGGCGCCGTGAGCCGCGCCATCGCCGCGGCCGCGCCGGGCAGCGTGCTGGGCGTGCGCGGGCCGTTCGGCAGCGCATGGCCGATGGCGGAGGCGGAAGGGCGCGACCTGCTGCTCGTCGCCGGCGGGCTCGGGCTCGCGCCGCTGCGCCCGGCGATCCGCCAGGCGCTGGCGCGCGCCGAGCGTTACGGCAGGATCGCAATTCTCTACGGCAGCCGTGGGCCGGCGGAGATTCTCTACAGCGAGGAGCTTGCCGCGTGGGGCCGGCGCCCCGGCGCTGCGGTGGCGCTCACGGTGGACCACGCGGACGCCGCGTGGGAGGGGCATGTGGGCGTGGTGCCGGACCTGATTCCTGGCATTTCGTTCGATCCCGGCAACAGCGTCGCCATGCTGTGCGGGCCCGAGGTGATGCTGCGCTTCACCGCGCGGGCGCTGCTCGGGGCGGGCGTGCCGGCGGGGCGGATCTACGTCTCGATGGAGCGCAACATGAAATGCGCTGTCGGGCTCTGCGGACATTGCCAGTTCGGCGGCGACTTCATCTGCCGGGACGGCCCGGTGCTGCGCTACGATCGTGTCGCGGCGCGGCTTGCGGTGCGAGAGGTGTGAACATGGCGGAGCGCAGGCGCCCCACCCTCGCGGTCTGGAAATTCGCCTCCTGCGACGGGTGCCAGCTTTCGCTGCTCGATTGCGAGGACGAGTTGCTCGCGGTCGCCGGCGCGGTGGACATCGCGTATTTCGCCGAGGCGTCGAGCGCGCTGCGGCCGGGGCCCTATGACGTGTCGCTGGTCGAGGGGTCGATCACGACGGAGGCGGACGCGGCGCGCATCCGGCACGTCCGCGCCTCCTCCAAGACCGTGATCGCCATCGGCGCCTGCGCCACCGCCGGCGGCATCCAGGCGCTGCGCAACTTCGCCGATGTGGGCGACTATATTTCGGCGGTCTATGCCTCGCCCGAGTATATCCGCACGCTCGCGACCTCGACGCCGATCGCGGCCCACGTGAAGGTGGACCTGGAACTGCGCGGCTGCCCGATCAACAAGGACGAGTTGCTGGAGGTGGTCTCGGCGTTTCTCGTGGGGCGCAGGCCGGACATTGCCGACGAGAGTGTCTGCGTCGCGTGCAAGCGCCGCGGCACCGCGTGCGTGATGGTGGCGCGGGGCACGCCCTGCCTCGGCCCCGTCACGCATGCGGGATGCGGCGCGATCTGCCCGGCCTATGGCCGCGGGTGCTACGGCTGCTACGGTCCGGCGGAACAGGCGAACACCGCGGCGCTGAGCGCGCAATGGCGGCTGCTCGGCGCCGATCGCCGGAGCATCCATCATGCTTTCCGCACCTTCAACGCGGCCGCCGAGCCGTTCCGCCGGGAGAGCGACGCGCATGGCGACGAAGACCATCCGGCTTGAGTACCTGACGCGCGTCGAGGGCGAGGGCTCGCTCGTGCTCGACGTGAGGGAGGGGCGGGTGGAGAACGTGCGGCTCTCCATCTTTGAGCCGCCGCGTTTCTTCGAGGCGTTCCTGCGCGGGCGCGCAGCGGTCGAGGCGCCGGATCTGACGGCGCGGATCTGCGGGATCTGCCCCGTCGCCTACCAGATGAGCGCGGTGCACGCGGTGGAAGCTGCATTTGGCGTCGAGGTGGGCGGGCAGCTGCGCGCACTGCGCCGGCTGCTCTATTGCGGCGAGTGGATCGAGAGCCATGCGCTGCATATCGTGATGCTGCACGCACCGGATTTTCTCGGCTTCCCCGATGCGATCGCGATGGCCGGCGCGCATGGCGAGGCGGTGCGGCGGGGGCTCGCGCTGAAGAAGGCGGGCAACGCGCTGCTGAAGCTGCTGGGCGGGCGCGAGGTGCATCCCGTGAATGTCCGCGTGGGTGGTTTCTATCGCGTACCGACGCAGGCGGAGCTAGCGGCGTTGCGGCCGGCGCTGGCCGAGGCGCGCGAGAATGCCATGGCGCTGGCGCGCTGGGTGGGCGGGTTTTCGTTTCCCGATCTCGGGCGCGACTACGAGTTCGTCGCGCTGCGGCACGCGGACGAGTATCCGATGAATGAGGGTCGCCTGGTGTCCAACCGCGGGCTCGACATCGCGGTCGCGGAGTTCGAGGCGGCGTTCGAGGAGCGGCAGGTTGCATACTCGACGGCGCTGCAGTCGGTGCTGCGCGAGCGGGGGCATTATCTCGTGGGGCCGCTGGCGCGGTTCAATCTCAATCACGACCGGCTCGGCGGCGAGCTGCTCGCGTTCGCGGCGGAACTGGGCCTGAGGCCGGGTTGCTGCAACCCGTTCCGCAGCATCGTCGCGCGGGCGGTCGAGGTGATCCACGCCATCGAGGAGGCGCTTCGGATCATCGATGCGTATGTGCCGCCGGGGGAGCCGTCGGTTCGCGTCGACGCGCGCGCGGGGACCGGCATGGCGTGCACCGAGGCGCCGCGCGGCATCCTCTACCATCGCTACGGGATCGAGGCGGACGGCTGCATCGCCGAGGCGCGCATCGTGCCACCGACATCGCAGAACCAGGCGACGATCGAGGACGATGTGCGCCTGGTCGCGACGCGCGGCATCGACCTGCCGGAGGAGGAACTGCGCGAGCAGTGCGAGCGGGCGATCCGCAACCACGACCCGTGCATTTCCTGCGCGACGCATTTCCTGCGGCTGGAGGTGCGGCGGCGATGACGGCGCCCCGGCTCGTGATCGGCCTCGGCAATCCTGATCGCGGGGACGACGCGGTGGGCCTCTGCGTCGCGCGCCGTGTCGCGGCACTCGGGTTGGACGGTGTCGAGGTGCGGGAGGCGACGGGCGATGCGCTGGCGCTGCTGGAGGATTTCGCGGGGGCGGGCCATGTGGTCCTGGTGGATGCGGCGGCGCCGCTTGCGGCACCAGGGCGCGTTCATTGCCTCGACCCGCTGTCGCGGCCGTTGCCGCGCGAGATCGTTCCGGCATCGACGCATGCGTTCGGGCTTGCGGAGGTGATCGGGCTTGCGCGGGCTCTTGGGCAATTGCCGGCGCGGCTCAGCGTCTATGCGATCGAGGCGGCGGGGTTCGCCACTGGCGCGCCGCTCTCGGCCCCGGTCGCGGCGGCGGTGGAGCGCGTGGCGGAGCGGATCGCGACCGAGCTTGGCGGCGGGTAGCCCGGCGCACGCTGGGCCGGGTGGAAGGCCTGGTTTCACCGTTTGCGCCGGGACGTTACGCTATGGCCACAACGCCGGGCATGCGCCGGCACAGCGAGGGATGCGTCGATGAAGATCTTCATTTCCGTCGATATCGAGGGTGTGGCCGGCGTGGTGACGCCGGAGGAGGGGCAGCCCGGCAACCCGGAATACGAGCGGGCCAGGCGGCTGATGACGGGAGAGGCCAACGCCGCCATCGCCGGCGCCTTCGAGGGCGGGGCGACCGAGGTGCTGGTGAATGACAGCCATGGCCCGATGGTGAACCTGCTGCCGGAGGAGCTCGACCCGCGCGCCGAGCTGATCCGCGGGAATATCAAGCCGCTCGGCATGTTCGCGGGACTGGACGCGGGTTTCGCCGGCGCGATGTGCGTGGGCTATCACGCCGCGGCCGGCGATCATGGCGTGCTGGCGCACACCACTTCAGGCGTGTTCACCGCCATCCGGCTGAACGGCGAAGCCACGTCCGAGGCGAGCATCTATGGCGCGTTCGCGGGGTCCGTGGGGGTACCGGTGATTTTGCTTTCGGGCGACGACGTGATCGTGCGCGCCTGCGAGGGGTTGTTCGTCGGCGCGGAACTGGTGCGGGTGAAGACCGCGCTGACGCAGCGCGCGGCGCGGTCTCTCTCGCCGGGCGCGGCGCGCGAGCGCATCCGGCTCGCGGCGACCGAGGCGGTGCGGCGCGCGGGGACCGTGCGCCCCTACCGGGTGGCGACGCCGTGCCGGATCGAGTTCGATTTCACCCGGCCGATCATGGCCGATCTCTGCGCGCGCATTCCCGTCGCCGAGAGAACCGCGCCGCGCACGCTGGCGTTTGCGTGCGAGAGCGTACGGGACGCCATCGGGTGGATGAGCGTGTGCTCGGTGATGACGCGCGCTCTTGGCTGAGGGCGCCGGCGGGCATCAGGAGCCGGGTGCGACGGCGCGGTGGACGATGGCGCGGCGGTTCCAGGTGTAGGCGATGTGCAGGCCGGTTCCGTCGGGGCTGGTGATGAGCGCGGGGTAGGAGAACTCGCCGTCCTCGTCCTCCAGCACCGCTTCCTGGCGCCAGGTCTCGCCGTTGTCGGCGGAGAGAAGGAGCGCGAGGGGTGTGCGGGCACGCCAGTTGCCGGCGACCGGGTTGCAGGCGAGGACGAGCGTTCCGTCGGCGAGGCGGGCGAGGTCGAGGCCGCTGTTGTTGTTCGGGAGCCGGGTCGGGCAGGCGGCGGACCAGGTGCGGCCGCCATCCGTTGAGTCGCTGCGGTGGACGGCGCCGCGGGTGCTGCGCATCAGGGCGTGGATGGTGCCGGGCGCGCTTTCCCAGAGCGTGGGCTGGATCACGCCGTCCCAGGCGAAGGCGCGGGCGGGGTCGTTCTCCCATAGCGCACCGGCTTCGAGCCCCTGCCACAGGCCGGCGCCGGGCGCGGCGGGGGTTCGGTGCGTGAGCGGAATGGGGGCACTGGTCCAGGTCTCGCCGCGATCGGTGGAGCGGTCGATGAAGGCGTCCCAGTGGGTCGCGTCCTCGATCGAGCCTGGCGCGAGCCAGGTACCGTCCGACGCGGCCAGCAGCTTGTTCCTGGCGGGGCCGCGCGGCATGGCGTCGCCGCCGACGAGGGGGCGCGGGGAGGACCAGCTTGCGCCGGCGTCGGTGGAAACGGCGAGGCTTGTGGTCCAGTCGTGCACCGTGGGGCCGGTCTTGTGGAACAGCAGCAGGCGATCGCCATCCGCGTGCAGAACCGGATTCCAGTGCGCGACGCCTGGCTTTGCGATGGCGCGGCGCGGCGGCTGCCAGTTCTCGCCGCCGCCCCTCGTGGTCCAGATCGCGGTGTCGGGGGCGCCCTCCTTCGTGCCGGCGAAGAAGGCGGCGAGGAGGGAGCCGTCCGGCAGGATCGCGAGCGTGGCCGCGTGGCACTGGCGGAAGCCCGCGCCGCCACCGGGCGGGGAGAGGAAGTGGCGCGAGCCGGCGGCGAGCGGCACGCGCGGGCTCAGGCGGGCTGGGCGGAGGCGAGTGCCGCGAGCGCGTGGGCGGCTTCCTGGCCGGCGGCCTCGCTCGCCTCGGTGAGCGGCGGGCGGACGCGGCGCCAGCCGGGGTTGGCGGTGCGCGCGGCGAGGGTGGATTTCATCACCGGCAGGAACGGTGCCGGCATGCTGGCGAGGGCGGCGCGCAGCGGTGCCTCGGCATGCGGGTCGGTGAACATCGCGCGCACCATCGCAGGCACCAGGTTCGCCATGCCGCAGATGGTGCCGGTGCCGCCCTCGGCCAGCGCGCGGCCGATGTCGGGTTCGTTGCCGACCAGCACCGAGAGTTCCGGCACGGCGGCGCGGAAGGCGAGGAACTGGGCGAAGTCGCTGCTGCTGTCCTTCACGCCCGCGATGACGGCGCCGAAGCGCCGGCGCAGGGTGGAGGCGACCGCGGGGGCGACGGCGACGCCCGAGGTCTGCGGGATATGGTAGAGGGTGACGCGCAGGCCGGGGTCCCGGAGCCCGTCGAGGATGGCGCTGAAGGCGTCGGCGATGCCCTCGTCCGTGGCGTCGCGGTAAAAATAGGGCGGCAGCATCAGCGCGTGGGTGAGGCCGATGGCGCGCGCGGCGCGGGTGAGGGAAACCGTGTCCGTGATCGCGGGGCAGCCGGTGCCGAGCGCGAGCCGGCCTGGCGCGATGCCGGAACGCAGCAGCACCTCGGCGGCGGCGATGCGCTCGGAAGCGGCGAAGGAGGTGCCCTCCCCGGTGGTGCCGAACAGCACGATGCCGTCGCAGCCCTCGGCGAGGAGGGCCTTGGCGTGGCGCGCCATTTCCGCGGTGTCGATGGCGCCGTCCGCGCCCAGCGGGGTTGCGAGCGCCACCCAGAGTCCCTCGATCCGATCGGTCACGGTATGATCCTTCACGCGATTTATCCCTTGACGCCGCCGGCCATCAGGCCGGAGACGAACCAGCGCTGCAGCACGGCGTAGAACAGCATCGGCACCACCCCGATCAGGGTCAGG
>JAJYFW010000071.1 GCA_021785335.1 Pseudomonadota bacterium | reverse complement strand
CCTTGTTGATCGCCACGATCACCTTGCTGTCCTTCATGCCCGCAAGGTGCTGGATCGCGCCGGAAATCCCGACCGCGACATAGAGTTCCGGGGCGACGATCTTGCCCGTCTGCCCCACCTGGTAGTCGTTCGGCACGAAGCCGGCATCGACGGCGGCACGGCTGGCGCCAACCGCGGCGCCGAGCCGGTCCGCGATCGGCTCCAGGAGGCGGAAGTTCTCGCCGGCCTGCATGCCGCGACCGCCGGAAATCACCACGCGCGCGGCGGTGAGCTCCGGCCGCTCGCTGCGGGAAAGCTCGGCGCCGACGAAACGCGAGGCGGAACCCGCCGCCGGCACGGCGACGCTCTCGATGGGCGCCGAACCGCCCTCGGCGGCAACGGGGTCGAAGCTCGCGGCGCGGACGGTGATGACCTTGCGCGCGTCCGCGCTGCGCACCGTGGCGAGCGCGTTGCCGGCGTAGATGGGGCGGACGAACTGGTCGGCGTCCACCACGCCGGCGATGTCGGAGACCGGCTGCACGTCGAGCAGGGCGGCGACGCGGGGCATCACGTTCTTGCCCACGGCGGTCGCCGCGGCGAGCAGGTGCGAATAGGCCGGGGCGAGCGAGACGAGGAGAGCCGCGAGCGGCTCGGCCAGCGCGTGGGCGAGGGAGGGGGCGTCCGCCGCGAGTACCTTCGCGACCCCCGGCAGCTTGGTGGCCGCGGCGGCGGCGGCGGCGACGTTCTCGCCGGTGACCAGCGCGTGCACCTCGCCGAGCTTCGCCGCCGCCGCGACGGCGGAGCGCGAGGGCTGCTTGATCCCCGCAGCGTCGAATTCGAGCAGAACGAGCGCCGTCATCTCAGATCACCTTCGCTTCGGTACGCAGCTTCGCCACCAGCTCCGCGACGCTCGCGACCTTCACGCCGGCCTTGCGCTTCGGCGGCTCGGCGACGGAGACGACGGCGAGGCGCGGGGCGGGGTCGACGCCGAGATCGGCCGGCTTGACGGTCTCGATCGGCTTCTTGCGCGCCTTCATGATGTTGGGCAGCGAGGCATAGCGCGGCTCGTTGAGGCGCAGGTCCGTGGTCACGACGGCGGGGAGGGCCAGCGCCACGGTTTCGAGGCCGCCATCCACCTCGCGCGTCACCGTCGCGGTGCCGTTCTCGATCGCCACCCTGGAGGCGAAGGTGCCCTGCGGCCAGCCGAGCAGGGCGGCCAGCATCTGGCCGGTGGCGTTCATGTCGTCGTCGATCGCCTGCTTGCCCATGATGACCAGGCCCGGCGCTTCCTTCGCCACCAGCGCCTGGAGCAGCTTGGCGACGGCGAGCGGCTGCAGTTCCACCTCGGTCTCGACCAGGATGCCGCGGTCGGCACCCATCGCGAGCGCGGTGCGGATGGTCTCCTGGCAGGCGGCGAGGCCCATGGAGACGGCGACGATCTCGGTGGCGATGCCCTTTTCCTTGAGGCGGACGGCTTCCTCGACCGCGATCTCGTCGAACGGGTTCATGGACATCTTCACGCCAGCCGTCTCGACGCCGGTGCCGTCGGCCTTCACCCGCACCTTGACGTTGTAGTCCACCACCCGCTTCACCGGGACGAGGATCTTCATATGCGCTTTCCCTAATCGGTGTCTTGCCGGCGCCGCCTAGCCAATCCCGGGGCGCGCTCTTCGCACCTGCACAATGGTTCCTAGGGCGCCGGCCCAGAGCCTGTCAAACGGCCCATCGGTCCGAGACATGCGGGGCGGGAATGCCAGGAAGCGGGAATGTCAGGAAGAGGAGGCGAGGCTCATGATCAGGATGAGCAGCAGGATGGCCGCCGCCTGCAAGGCGACGCGCCACTGCATGAGCTTGTTGGACCGGTGCGGGTCGCCGCCGCCGCGCACCAGGCCGACCATGCCGGTGACGAGAACACCCAGCACGCCGGCCATCAGCAGCACCAGCACGACGATCAGAAAGTCCTTCATGCGCCTAACATAGCGCGTCCGCGGCCGGATGACAGGCCATGGGTGCCGGCGGCGCGGGGCGTTGACAGGGGAGGGCCGGCCATGCCCCTCGTTAGCCATGCGCCGCGCCCTCCTGGCCCTGTTGCTCCTGTCCGCGCTGCTGGCGGTGCCCTGGGCCGCGCGTGCCGCCTCGCCGCCGACGCCGCCCCAGCCGCCCGCCACGCCACCGCCCGCGATGACGGCGGAGCAGGCGCGCGCCGCGCTGGCCGTGCTGCAGGACCCTGCCAAGCGCGCGGAGCTGATCGCGGCGCTGCAGGCCATCGCCGCCCTGCCGCAGGCGCCGACAAAGGGGCCGGCGGGCAAGCCCGCGACTACCGCCCCGGCCGCGCAGGGTGCCGCGGCCCCGGCCGCGCCGCTCGCCATCCCGCTCGCGCCGGACAGTCTTGGCGCGCAGCTGCTGCTCGGTGCCTCGACGCAGATCGCGCAGATATCGAAGAGCGTGTTCGGCTCGCTGCGCGCGCTGACCGATTTCCCGCTGCTGCTGTTCTGGGTCCGCCAGACCGCGACGGACCGGTTCGCGCGCGGCGAGATCCTCGGCGCCCTGCTGCGCACGCTCGAGATCCTCGTTCCGGGCCTCGCGGTTGCCTGGGTGGTGCGCCGCGTGCTGCGCCGCCCGGCGGGGCTGCTCGCCGCCCGGGCGCCGGTGCCGTCGCTGGCCGAGACGATCGAGGAGGAGGACGAGGCGCGCGGTCTCGAGGAAGCGGAGGCCGGACAGACGGAGCGCAGCTGGGCGGGCACCGCGCCGTTCCTGCTGGCACTTCGCCGACTGCCCTATGCCGCCGGGTGCTTCGGCCTCGACCTGCTGCCGATCATCGCCCTGCTCGCGGTCGGCGCCGCGATGCTCGCGGCGCGCGTGATCGGCGCGGACTATGTGAACCGCGTCGTCGTCCTCGCCGCGCTGAACGCGACGGCGCTGTTCATGCTGCTGCAGGCGGTCGTCACGATGCTGGCCTCACCGACGCAGCCAACGCTGCGGCTGCTGCCGCTCGACGACGCGGGGGCGGCGGAGCTGCGGCGATGGACGCGGATCATCGGCGCGCTGGCCATCTTCGGCTACGCGGCGCTGGAGGCGGGACTGGTCTTCGGCCTTTACGCGGTGCTGCATGACGCGCTGTTCAAGCTGCTGACGCTGGCCATCGTGATCTGCCTCTGCGTCATCGTGCTGCGCCACAACGCTCCGGTGGCGCGCTGGATCCGTGGCCAGCCGGAGGCGGAGCACGCCGACGCGGGCCAAGCGCACCGGCAGGGCAGGGCGGCGCTGACCGGCCTGCGCCATCGCTTCGCCTCGATGTGGCACATCGCCGTCGCCTTCTACCTGGTGTCCCTCTGGGCGGTCTGGGCGCTGGCGATTCCGGGCGGCTTCAGGCGCATGCTGCGCGTCTTCGTTCTCACGGTGGTGGTTCTCGTCGTCGCGCGCATGGTGCAGCGCGCGCTGCTGCGCGCCACCGCCCGCGCGCTGCGCCTGCGCCCCGCGGTCGCGGAACACTATCCGGGACTGGAGCAGCGCCTCGGCGTCTATCACCCGGTGCTGCGGGCGGGCATCAAGTTCGTGGTCGCGTTTGCCGCGATGGTGCTGCTGGCCGAGGTCTGGGGATTCGACGGGCTCGCCTGGTTCAGCGGCGCAGGCCTCGGCGCGCGGCTGCTCTCCTCGGCGGGAAACATCCTGGTTGCCTGCCTGATCGCGCTGGCGATCTGGGAGGGCATCAACGCTTCCATCGCCGTGCACCTGCGCAAGCTCTCGGCGCATGAGCAGGTCGCCCGCGCCGCGCGCATCCGCACCCTGGTGCCGATGCTGCGCACGACGCTGCTGATTGCCATCGTCACCGTCGTGGCCCTGATCGTGCTGTCGGAGATCGGTGTGAACATCGGCCCGCTGCTGGCCGGTGCCGGCGTCGTCGGCCTGGCCATCGGCTTCGGCAGCCAGAAGCTGGTGCAGGACATCATCACCGGCCTGTTCCTGCTGCTCGAGAACGCGATGCAGGTCGGCGATGTCGTGACCCTCGGCGGTCTTTCGGGCGTGGTCGAGATGCTTTCCGTGCGTACCATCCGGCTGCGCGCCGGCGACGGCTCCATCCACATTATCCCGTTCTCCGCCGTCACCACCGTCACCAACATGACGCGCGATTTCGGCTACGCGCTGATGAATTTCCGCATCGGCCTGAACGAGGAGCCGGATCGCATCGCCGGTCTTCTGCGCGAGGTCGTGGCCGGCATGCGCAAGGAGCCGGAGTGGTCCGAAATCATCCGTGGTGATCTCGAGATCTTTGGGCTGGACCGGTTCCTGCTCGGCGCCTGGGTCATGCAGGTCGGCCTGCGCACCACACCGGGCGGCCGCTGGTCGGTGCCGCGGGAGATCAACCGCCGAGTCAAGCACCGCTTCGACGAACTGGCGATCGATTCACCGATCACCAGCTACAAGGCCCGCGGCGTCGAGCCGCCATCCATCGTGCCGGTGGTGGACCCGGCGAATACCTGAGCCGCGTCCGCCGCGGCCGTGGATTCGCGGGGCGGGCGGGAATTGGACCAAGGCGGACGGCGCGCCCGGCCTACAAAGTGGCCTCATGGACACGCATCTTCTCGCCGAGGACCGGCTGCCGCTCGGCCTGCTCGCCGGCCAGGGCTTAGCGCTGCTGCCGGCATCGGAGGTGCGGCCGTGGCTTCTGGCGCATGGTTCGCTCGCGGACTGGGAGAGCTTCGCCGCGAGCTGGGACGGCATGACGCAGGACCGCTATATGGCCGACGGCGGCCGCTATCGCCGCCGCCGACATGCCGTGTTCGCGTCCGAGCCTGCCGGCGCGCTGGCCCGCCAGCCGAACCGGCCGCATTTCCAGACCACCGACTACAACCCGCTCAACGGCGGCGTGGAGCGCTGGTTCGAGCCGATGTCCGACGCGGTCGCCGGATCCACTTCGCTCGCCACCATCCTCGCCGCCTGCCGCGCGCTGTTCGACGAGCTGTCCGGGCCGCGCGCCTGGACGGTGGAACTGCACCAGTTCCGCATCGAGGCGCGCACCGGCGAGGCCGGCAAGCCGACGCCGGAGGGCATGCACCGCGACGGCGTGGACTGGGTGCTGGTGCTGATGGTGCGCCGGCGCAATGTCGCCAGCGGTACCACGACGATCCACGATCTCGACAAGCGCCAGCTCGGCAGCTTTACGCTCACCGATCCGTTCGACGCCGCGATCGTCGACGACCGGCGCGTCTATCACGGCGTCACCCCGGTCGAGCCGATCGATCCGGCGCAGCCGGCCTATCGCGATGTGCTGGTGGCGACGTTCAGAGCCGCCTGAGGCTCGCTACCCACCCCGGATTCCGTCCGCCCCCGCCACGTGCTACTCACGCGGCAACGAAGCGGAGGAAGACGGCGATGCGCGGCATGGTGTTTCTCGGCAACCGCCAGGTGGAGCTGCGCGACTTCCCGGACCCGGTGCCGGGCCCCGGCGAGGTCGTGATCGCCATGCGCGCTTCCGGCATGTGCGGCAGCGACCTCAAGCCCTATCGCCATGTCGCCGGCGACACCTCGACGCGTGGCGTGCCGATGCCCACTGAGCCCACGATCGGCGGGCACGAGCCCTGCGGCGTGATCGAGGAGATGGGCCCCGGCGTGGTCGGCAAGGGGCTGCGCAAGGGTGCGCGCGTCATGGTCCACCATTACGCCGGCTGCGGCACCTGCCCACATTGCCGGGGCGGCTGGGCGCAACTCTGCGCCGACGTGCCGCCCACCGTTTATGGCATGACGGGCCATGGCGGACACGCGCCTTACATGAAGGTGCCGGCCTTCACGCTCGTGCGCCTGCCGGACGCGCTGCCCTTCTCGACCGGCGCGGCGATCTCCTGCGGCACCGGCACCGCGCATGCCGCGCTGGTGCGGATCGGCTGTTCCGGCAACGACACGATCGCGATCTTCGGCCAGGGGCCGGTGGGTCTGTCGGCGACGCAGCTCGCGACTGAGATGGGCGCGCGCGTCATCGCGCTCGACATCAGCTCCACGCGCCTCGAGCGCGCCAGGGAGTTCGGCGCCTGGGCCACGGTCGATCCCAGCAAGGACGAGCCCGTCGCCGCGATCCGCGACCTCACCCATGGCGGGGCGACGCTGTCGCTCGAGACCTCCTCCGCGCCCAGCGCGCGGCGCGCCGCGGTGCAGTGCGTCCGCACGTGGGGGACGGCCTGCTATGTCGGCGAGGGCGGGGATGTGACGCTGGAGGTCTCGCCGGACCTGCTGCGCCGGCAGGTGACCATCGTCGCCTCCTGGACCTTCTCCTCGGGCGGCCAGGCTGATTGCACCCGTTTCGTCGAGGAACGTGGCATCGACGTCGAGGCGCTTTTCACCCATCGCTGGAAGCTCGATCAGGCGAAGGAAGCCTACCAGCTCTTCGACCGGCAGGCGGACGGCAAGGGTGTCTTTTTGTTTTGAACCATCGGCTCAGGTGGCGCGCTCGCGCAGCGCCTCCTGGATTGCTGCCTCCGTGCGCGCGATGGCCTCCGGCAGGGCGCGCGTCGCCGTTCGTGTACGCGCGCCGGCTCGCGCGATAGCCGCGATCCGGCGCAGCGCCGCCTCCAACGCGGTTAGACCGAGGCTCGCTGCCTCGGCCGCCATGGTGTCGGTGAGCCGCGCCGTCGCGGCGCCCGCCATTCCGCCGCCGACCCTATCGGTGCCGGGGGCCGCCAGCAGCGACGGCAGCCCGGCGCGGATGCGCGCCAGCGCCTCGCCGGCCCGCGCGGCCATCGGTTCCTGTCCCAGAGCCGTGGCGAGCGCGGCGAAATCCATCCCCAGCAAGGCGCTCGCGGTGGCCGGCGGCGCCACGGCGGCAACCATCGCGCGTTCCAGCACCGCCGCCTCCACGGGCTTGATCAGCACCCCGCGGACGCCCGCGCGGCGCGCCTCGGCGGCATCTTCGGGCGAGATCCCGGCGGTGAGCACCAGGACCGGCACCGCCGCCACGATGCCGCCGGCCGCGCGCATCCGGGCGGCGAGCGTTGCGCCATCCATTCCTGGGAGGTTCAGGTCGGTCAGCACCAGGTCGACGGGTGCCACGGCCAGCTCCCGCAGTCCGGCCTCGGCGGACTCGACCGTTACCACGTGGTGGCCGGCCCGGCGCAGTCGTGTCGCGGTCACCATGCGCGCCACGGCCACATCCTCCACCACGAGCACGGCGAGGCGGCGCGGACGCGGCGCCAGAGGCCCCGTCGGCTCGCGGGAAGGAGCCGCGGCCAGGGGAATGGCAAACCAGAACGCGTTGCTCTCCCCCTCCCGCGCCAGCCCGATCCGCCCGCCCATCAGCCGCACCAGCCGCTCGCAGATCGCGAGGCCCAGGCCGGAGCCCTCCTTTTCCCGCCCTGCCTCCAGCCGCGCGAAGGGCCGGAACAGCCGCGTCGCCTGTGCCTCGGGGATCGGCGGGCCAGGGTCCAGAACCCGCACCCGGAGGCTGGGCCCGGTCAGTCCCGTCGCCTGGTGCATGCGCAGCTCGATCCGCCCGGGGCCGCAGAATTTCACGGCGTTGCCGACCAGGTTGATCAGCACCTGGCGCAGCCGGGCGGCATCAGCCACCGCTTCCTCCGTCACCGTCGGGTCCACGACAGTTGCAATCGAGACGCCCTTCGCCGCCGCCGCCGGGCCGAACAGCGCCGCGACTTCGGCGAACAGCGCCCGCGGGTTGAACGGCGCCGGGCGCAGCACCAGGCGGCCGGCCTCCATCTGTGCCAGTTCCAGCACGTCACGGACCAGCCCGAGCAGCGCCTGCCCGGCCGCGCGCGCCGTCGCCGCCAAGCTCTGCTGGCGTTGCGACAGCGATTCCGCCTCCAGGAGCGCCAGCGCGTCGAGCAGCGCGTTC
>JAJYFW010000070.1 GCA_021785335.1 Pseudomonadota bacterium | reverse complement strand
CCCTCGCGCGGGAGCTGCGCCGCCTGCAGCGAAGGCTCGGCGCCGCGCGGGAATGGGACGTGCTGGTGGACGAGACCCTCGCCGCGCTGCCGCCCTCGCTGCGCGCCCGCCCCGCCGCGGGCGCCCTCGTCCGGCTGGCCTCGATCCGCCGCGAGGAGGGCCGCAAGGAAGTCCGCGCCGCGCTCGGCCGCCCCGACAGCGTCGCGGCGCTGCGCCGCCTCGCCGCGTGGCCCGGCCGCCATCTCGGCGCTGTCCCGCGCGGCCCCTGGCGCCTGGACGTGCTCGCGGAGCCCGCCGCGCGCGTCGCCGCCCAGGTGCTGGAGGAGCACCACCGCAAGGCGGCGAAGCTCGGGCGCAAGCTCAAGCGGCTGGACACCCCGGCGCTGCACCGCCTGCGCATCCGTGTGAAGAAGCTGCGCTACGCCGCCGAGTTCCTCGCCCCCCACGCGCCCGGCAGGGGCACGAAGCGCTACCTCGCGGCACTCCGGGACGTGCAGCAGGCGCTCGGCACCTGGCACGACTTCGCCATCGCCGAGGCCCGGCTCGCGGCGCTCCACCCGGCCGGCGCGGCCCCGCTCGCGGACTGGCTGGCCGGGCACGAGGCCGCCCGGCGCGAGGCGGCGCGGCAGGCCTGGCGCCGCTTCGCCCGGCGCAAGCGGTTCTGGGACGGGTCCTGACGCGCGCCACCGCACATGGCCGCGATTTCACGCCCGCGAGGCCTCCGGCGCACGCCGCCAGCCATCAAATTGCCTTGCCGTAATCCGAGATAAGGACGGTTGGTCACGTCCACGGACAGCATCATGCGCACCGCAAAGGCTTCCCTGGTTTTCCTCCTCCCCGCCGTCCTCGCCGCCTGCGCCGTGGCGCCGCCCGTGGGGCCGGACGTCGTCGCCATGCCCGGCAAGGACAAGACGCTGCAGGCCTTCCAGCAGGACGACCTCGCCTGCCGCCAGTACGCCTCCCAGGCGACGGGCGGCGCCTCCCCGGCCCAGGCGGCGACCAGCAGCGCCGTCGGCAGCGCGATCGTGGGCACCGCCATCGGCGCCGCGGCCGGCGCCGCTCTGGGCTCCGTCAGTGGCCAGATGGGCGCCGGGGCGGCGATCGGCGGCGCCACCGGCCTCGTCGCCGGCTCCGCCATCGGCGCCTCCAATGCGGGCCTCTCCGCCGGTGAACTCCAGTTCCGCTACGACACCGCCTATGCCCAGTGCATGGCGGCGCGCGGCAACGAGGTCGCGCCCCCCTCCTCCGGCTACGGCGCCGCCTACCCGACGCCCTATGCCTACCCCTACCCGTACCCGGCCTATGGCTACCCGGCGCCGCCGATCTATGCCTACCCGCCGCCGGTGGTGCTGCATTACGGCTGGTACCCGCGCTACCGCTATTGGCGCCGCTGAGCGCGCTGAAAGGGGCGGGCCGCCACATGCCTGCCCCGCGCGCAACCGCTTGCGCCGGCGCGCCGAACCGGCCATAGGGCTCGCGTTGCCGGCGCACGCGTGATCGGCGCGCCCCGTCGTTCCCACGACAGCGCGCCCGGCCCGGCACCTCTTCCCATCCGTTCGCCCCGCATTCACGCGGGCATGGCGAGCATCGCAGCGCCCCTTTCGCGCGGCATCCGCCGTGCCTGGGCGCCGGAGATCCTTCGTGACTCAAGACTTCGCCTCCCTCGGCCTCGCCGAGACCCTGCTGCGTGCCCTCGATCGCGCCGGCTTCACCACGCCGACGCCGATCCAGGCCGACGCCATCCCCCACCTCCTCGCCGGGCGCGACCTGCTCGGCATCGCCCAGACCGGCACCGGCAAGACCGCGGCCTTCGCGCTGCCGCTGCTGCACCACCTGCACACGGCCCGCGCCGCGACCGCGCCCCACACCGCGCACGCGCTGATCCTCGCGCCGACGCGCGAACTCGCCTTGCAGATCATCGACAGCCTCAAGGCGCTCGGCGACCAGCGCCTGCGCATCGCCGCCGTCATCGGCGGGCAGAGCCGGTTCGCCCAGGTGCAGCGCCTGCGTCCGGGGGCGGACATCGTCGTCGGCACGCCCGGCCGCGTCCGCGACCTCATGGGCACCAACGAGCTGCGCCTCGGCGCGGTGCGCCACTTCGTGCTCGACGAGGCGGACCGCATGCTCGACCTCGGCTTCATCCGCGACATCGAGCGCATCGCCGCCGCCCTGCCGGCCGCGCGCCAGTCCGCCCTGTTCTCCGCCACCATGCCGCCGGAGGTCGAGAAGCTGACCCGCGGCATGCTGCGCGACCCCGTCCGCGTGGCGGTGACGCCGGCGGTGGTGGTGGTGCCGCGCATCGCCCAGTCGGTGCATTTCGTGCCGCAGGCGGAGCGGGCGCGGCTGCTCGTGGACCTGCTCGGCGACCAGGCGCTCGCGCGCGTCATCGTCTTCACCCGCACCAAGCGCGGCGCGGACCGCGTCGCCGAGGCGCTGGAGGATGCCGGCCACGGCGTCGCGGCGCTGCACGGCAACAAGAGCCAGCCGCAGCGCATCAAGGCGCTCGACCGCTTCCGCGACGGCCGCGCCCGGGTGCTGGTGGCGACCGACATCGCCGCGCGCGGCATCGACGTCGCCGCGGTCTCCCACGTCATCAACTACGACCTGCCGGCGCAGCCCGAGGACTACGTCCACCGCATCGGCCGCACCGCGCGGGCCGGCGCGAGCGGCGAGGCGATCTCGTTCTGCGACCCCGGCGAGGCGAAGATGCTGCGCGCCATCGAGCGCGCCGCCGGCACCGCGATCGCGGTCGCCGGCGGCGAGCCGGGGCTGGCACGCGCCCCCGAGGCGATGCCGCAGTTCGTCCGCCCGGCGCGCCCGGCCGGGCAGGCCCGCCGCCGTTTCCGGCGCCGCGCGGCCTGAGCGCCGGCCATGGCGGGGCGTTCAGGCCCCGCCGTGGTACGCCTCGATCCGGTAGCCGTCCGGGTCGATCGCGAAGGCCGCGTAATAGTCCGGCCCGTAGTCCGGGCGCGGGCCGGGCTTGCCGTTGTCCTTGCCGCCCGCCTTGAGCGCCGCCTTGTGGAATGCGTCCACCGCGCCGCGGCTCGGCGCGTCGAAGCAGAAATGCAGGCCCGAGCGCATGTCCGCGGGGACCGGGTGCGCCGTCTCGTTCAGCCACCAGACCGGCGCGGCCGTGCCGTAGCCGGCATAGCCCTCGCCGTGCGCGAGGCATGTCGCGCCGATCGCGCCGAGGACGGAATCGTAGAATCGGCGGGCGGCGGCTACGTCGCGAACGCCGATGGAGACATGGTTGAGCATGTGGGAACTCCCTTTCCGGGTGGCGGAGGACTATATAACCAGCACGATGGTTAGAAGGATGCCGCCACCTCGCCGGGATGTCAACCGCCATGACGGTTAGGGACGCGCCGCGCCCGGCCCTGGCGCCCGAGGCGTGCCTGGACTTCATCAACACCCGCTACTGGCGCGGCAAGGCGGAACCCACGGAAACGCTGCACGGCGCAGCGGACCTCCTCGCCTGGGCCACGGCGCATGCCGGCGCGCCGCCGACGACGCCCGGCCCGGGCCTGTTCGAGGCCGGCATCGCGCTGCGCGAACTGCTGCACCGGATCGTGAGCGCCCGCGCCGAGGGCCAGCCGGTGGCCGAGGCCGACCTCGCCGCCCTCGACGCGGCGCTGGAGGCGGCACCCGCGCGGCGCTCCCTGGTCGCGACGGGCGACGGCTACGCCTGGCGGACCCAGCGCGCCGGACAGGACGGGGGCGAACAGGCCTCCGGCGCGGCCACGCTGCTCGCCCCGGTGCTGTGGGCCGCCGCCGACCTGCTGGCACAAGGCGGCGGTGGCCGGCGCCTGCGCGCCTGCGCCAACCCGGAATGCCGCTGGCTGTTCGTCGACGCCAGCCGCAACGGTTCGCGCCGCTGGTGCGACATGGCCGCCTGCGGCAACCGCGCCAAGGCGCACCGCCACTACCTCAGGACGAAGGCCGCGAAAGCCTAGCGCGGCACCAGGAAGGCGCCATGCGGCGGCGCGGCGGAACCGCCCTCGGTATCGCGCGCCCGACCTGCGGCCTATGCGTGCCCCGCCGATCCCGCGAGGTGCGCCGGGTCGATGTGCAGCTTCGCCAGCGCGCGGCGCCACTTGGTCTCGTGGTCGTCGTCGAACAGCAGCGCCGCGTCGGCGGGCGCGGTGAGCCAGGCGTTCTTGCGCATCTCCTCGTCGAGCTGGCCGGGCGACCAGCCGGCATAGCCGAGTGCGAGCAGGCTCTCGCGCGGCCCGCCGCCCTCGGCGATCGCCTTGAGGATGTCGAGGCTCGCGGTCAGCGCCAGCGCGTCGTCCACCCGCAGGCTGCCCTCCCCGGTCCAGTCCGTGGTGTGCAGCACGAAGCCGCGCGCGTTCTCCACCGGCCCGCCGTGGCAGAGGCGGATGGAACGCGCCGGCGGCACCGGCTTGATGTCGAGCTGCTTCAGCAGGTCCTCGAAGCTGGGGGCCGCGAGCGGGTGGTTGAGCACCAGGCCCATCGCCCCCTCCGCCGTGTGCGCGCAGAGGAACACGACGCTCTGGGCGAACCGGGGGTCCTCCATGCCGGGCATGGCGATGAGGAGCTGGCCGGTGAGGGTGTCGCCGCCCTCCCCGCCCTGCTGCCGCTTGCGCCTGCGCCCGGTGTCCTCGCTCATGGTGCGGGTATGTTGCGCCGCCCCTTCCCGGGCGCAAGCCCGCCGGCGCAATCGTGACAGGCCCCCCTTCGTGACAGCTTCCCTCGGGCAAGCTAGGAGTCCGCCGCCGCCAGGGCTCGGAAAGCCCCGGAATCGGACAACCGGGGCGGCGTCTGGACCAACGAGCGTAAGATCTGGCGTAGGATCTGGGCCAACCAACGTAAGAACGGAGAGGCGAGGATGATCAAGGTCGGGGACAAGCTGCCGTCGATGAAGCTCTCGATGGCCACGCCGGAGGGGCCCAAGGAGGTTTCGACCGACGACGTGTTCAAGGGGAAGGTCGTGATGTTCGCCGTTCCCGGCGCCTTCACCCCCACCTGCAGCGCCAAGCACCTGCCGGGCTTCCTGCAGAGCTACGACGCGATCAAGGCCAAGGGCGTGGACAGCGTCGTGTGCATGGCGGTGAACGACGCCTTCGTCATGGGCGCCTGGGCCAAGGACCAGGGCGTGGACGGCCGCATCGTGATGCTGGCGGACGGCGCCGGCGCCTTCACCAAGGCGCTGGGGCTGGAGCTCGATCTCGTCGCGCGCGGCCTCGGCGTGCGCGCCCAGCGCTTCGCCCTCGTCGCCCAGGACGGGGTGGTCAAGCACCTCGCGGTCGAGGCGCCCGGCGGCTTCGACGTGAGCCGCGCCGAGGCGGTGCTCGCCGCGCTATAGTTCCAGGGCCCCGAGTTCCAGGGGCCCCAGATCCAGAGGTCGGGGCGTGACCACGTAGAGCAGCTCCTTGTTGCGCACGTGGGAAACGCGCCCGACCTTCTCGCCCGCCGGGTTGTAGATGCCGATCCTGGCGCCGACATAGCGCGCGTGGTCCAGCTCGATCACGCGCACATGCCCGCGCGAGGCGAGCATCGTCTCGATCGCGTCACGCGCGAGATACCCCTCGTTGTTGAACGACACGACCAGTGACGGCGCCCGCAGCGCCGCGATGGTGGCGGCGAGCGCCGGACCGATGGCGCCACGGGCGTTGAACGCGCTCTTGCGGCGCTTCACGTCCACCCGCTTGCAGGCGACGCCGTAGGTCTCGGGCTTGTCCCAGCGGACCAGCGTCTCCCAGACGTGGTAGTTGGCGAGATAGGCGTGCTGGTTGTAGGGCGGGTCGAGGTAGGCGACGTCCGCTTCGATGCCCGCGGCCACCTCCTCCGCCTCGCCCATCAGGGCCTTGCAGCCGCCGGCGGCCGGGCGCGGCAGCAGGGCGGGCATGCGCAACTCCAGCTCGTTGTAGGCGCGCGGCGCCCAGCGCTTCATGTAGGCCATCTGCAGGCCCGCGGTGCTGTCCACCCGGTCCGCGGCCTCCATCAGCGCGACGAGCAGGATCGCCTCCAGCTCCGGCTCGGCGCCCATCGCGGCGATGGCCTCGCGGATCGCGTCCACCCGCTCGCCGTTCCTCGGCTGGAAGAAGCGGGCGCGGACGCAGAACGTTTCGGTGAAATAGCCGGCGCGGCCCGGCAGCCGCGCGAGGCCGGCGAGGATCGCGGGCAGCTTCTCCGCCCAGCGCTCGCGGTCCGCCTGCACGTAGCAGGTGGCCAGCGCCGCGGCATAGGCGTTGTGGTCGTTGGCGATGACGCGGTAGCCCGCGCCCTTGAGCGCGTGGCCGACGCGCGCGGTGCCGGAGAACAGGTCGGCGACGGTGGCACCTTCCGGCGCGATCTCCCCGATCGCCGCGAGGATATGGCGCAGCAGCGCCCGCTTGGAGCCGATATACTTGATCAACGACCCGAAGCCGCCTCGCGGGCGGCGGTCGCGAGCTGGTCGGCGCGCTCGTTCATCTCGTGGCCGGAGTGGCCGCGCACCCATTTCCACTCGATCTCGTGCTTCTCCGCCGCCGCGAGCAGGCGCTGCCAGAGGTCCAGGTTCGCGACCGGGTCGCCCGCTGCGTTGCGCCAGCGCCGTCGCACCCAGCCATGCCGCCAGCGCGTGATGCCGAGCCGGACATATTCGCTGTCGGTGTGCAGCACCACGTGGCAGGGACGCTTCAGCGCCTCCAGCGCCACGGCGGCGGCGGTGAGTTCCATGCGGTTGTTGGTGGTCGCGGGCTCGGCGCCGGAAAGCTCGCGCTCGTGCCTGCCGCGCCGCAGGATCGCCGCCCACCCGCCGGGGCCGGGGTTGGGCTTGCAGCCGCCGTCGGTCCAGATCTCGACGGGTTCGCCGTGCCTGGGCGGATCAGAGTCCATACGCCGCCTCGCCCTTCGCCGCCTGGTGGAAGCGCAGCCGGCGCAGGTATTCGAGCGGGTCCTTGCGCGTGACCAGCGCGCCGGCCGGCGTGTTGATCCAGTCGTAGAGCCGCGTCGCCGCGAAGCGCAGCGCGGCCCCGGCGGCCAGCACCGGCAGTGCCGCCCGCTCCTCGCGCGTGAGCGGCCGCGCCGCGTCGTAGGCGCGGACCAGCGAGCGCGATTTCGTCACGTTGTAGGAACCATCCGCCTCGAAGCACCAGGCGTTGAGGCACACCGCAAGGTCGTAGGCATGGAAATCGGTGCACGCGAAATAGAAGTCGATGAGCCCGGAGACCCGCCCCTCGAGGAAGAACACGTTGTCCGGGAAAAGGTCCGCGTGGATATGCCCGACGGGAAGCGCGCTCGGCCAGCCCGCGAGGATCGGCTTCAGCGCCGCGCGCAGTTCCGCCGCGACCGGCGCCATCTCCCGTCCCGCCTCGCCGGTGGTGTCGCAACGCTCCAGCAACGGTCCCCAGGCGCCGGGCCCGAGCCCGTTGGCGCGCGTCGGCGCATAGCCCTCGCCCGCGCGGTGCAGCGCCGCGAGTGCCGCGCCGAGCGGCGCGCAATGCTCCGGGCGCACCCGCCGCGGCCAGATGCCTGGCAGGAAGGTGGTGATCGCCGCGGCCTTCCCCGCGAGCCGGCGCAGCGCCGCCCCGTCGCGCCCCGGAACCGGGCGCGGGCAGGCGATGCCGTGCGCCGCGAGGTGCTGCATGAGGCCGAGGAACCACGGCAGGTCGGCGGGATCGACGCGCTTCTCGTAGAGCGTGAGGATGAAGTCGCCCTGCGTGGTGCGCAGCGAGAAATTGCTGTTCTCGACGCCCTCCGCGATGCCGCGGAACGCGACCAGCTCGCCGATCGCGTAGTCGCCGAGGAACGAAGCCAGCGCCTCGTCCGAGACCTCCGTGTAGACCGCCATCAGGCCGCCGAGAGCGCCGGCGGGAGCTTGAACGTCACGTCCTCGGTGGTGACGCGCCGCTCCTCGACCGCGAGCGCGTAGCGTTCCCCGAGCCGCGCCAGCAGGCCCTGGACCAGCGATTCC
>JAJYFW010000069.1 GCA_021785335.1 Pseudomonadota bacterium | reverse complement strand
GCCGGCGGCGAGGGCGGAGGCCACGACGTGGCGCGAGATGACGGTGGCGCCGGCGCCGGCCTCGATCGCCTCGCGCACCGCCTCGTTGCTCGGCAGCACCAGCGAGATGTTGAGGTCGTCGAGCGAAAGCCCCTCGCGGCCGGCCAGTTCCTCGAGCCCGCGGCGGGTGCCGGAGCCGGCCTCGCGCGTCACCCAGGTGATGGCGCGCAGGTCGAGCGCACCGGTCGGCGTGCGCGGCAGGTTCGGCTGGTCGGGCGAGACCACCAGCACCAGGCGGTCGTGGTCCACCGGCTGGCGGGTCAGCGCCGGGTGCTGCGTCGGGCCCTCGACGAGGCCGATCGTCGCCTCGCCATCGACGATGGCGCGCGCGACGTCATGCGTGTTGCCGATGGTGACATGGAAGCGCGCCCGCGGATGGGCCGCATGGAAGGCGGCGAGGCGGCGCGGCAGCCAGTAGGTGCCGATGGTCTGGCTCGCGGCGATGGCGACCGGCCCGGACGCGGCGCCGGCAAGGTCCTGCAGCACCGAGCGCGCCATGGAGGCGCGGCCGACCACGGCGCGCGCCTCGCGCAGGAAAGCGCGGCCGGTCTCGGTGAGCTGGATCCCCCGCCCGACGCGGTCGAACAGCTTCACCCGGTACGCCGCCTCCAGCGCGGCGACGGCGGCGGAGGCGGCGGACTGGCTGATGCCCAGCGCCTCCGCCGCGCGCGTGACATGGCCGCGCTCCGCGACCTCGATGAAGACACGCAATTGATCGAGTGTCATGGACAAAATAATCGACCATCTCGATTGGAATGACAAGAATGATCGATGATGGGGAACACTCTATTGCAGCCCGCACGCGCCGCCGGTAAACGTTGCGCAGGAAACGCGGACTCATCGGGAGCGGCAAGCAAATGTTCACAACCAATCCGTTCGCCGAGCTTTCGTCGTCCGTTTCGCCAGCCATCATGCAGGCTTACGTCGTCGTGATGTTCATTCTGGTGGTAGGCGGGACGCTGCTCGACACGATCCACAAGAAGAGCGCGCGCTACTTCTTCGAGAACAAGCGCAAGGTGCGCCAGCGCGGCCGCCCGCTCGGCAGCGGCGAGATGATCGGCATCGCGGTGCAGACGCTCGCGGTCGACGTCGCGACCTCGGGCGAGTTCTGCAACCAGCGGCGGCGCGCGGCGCACCTGCTCGGCATGTACGGCTTCATCCTCTACGTGCTCACCAGCGCCATCATGGTCTTCTTCTTCCCGACGCCGGCGAGCCCCGGCCCGGCGCTGCTTGCGTTCCTCTGGTACCTCGGCGCGCTGATGGTCTGCGCCGGCGGCTACTGGTTCTGGTTCGCGATCCGCGTCGACGTGATGGCCGAGGGCAACCCGGTGCTGCGCCTGGTGCGCGCGGACATGTTCATCTGCCTGCTGCTCGCGAGCAGCACGCTGGGGCTGATCTGGGCCTGGCTGCAGACCGCCGGCGCCGGCCTGCTGACGACGATCTTCCTCGGCCTCTACCTGCTGGCCACGACGGCGCTGTTCGTGACCGTGCCGTGGTCCAAGTTCTCGCACATGTTCTACAAGCCCGCCGCCGCCTTCGAGAAGCGCGTGGAGAAGGCGAACGGCACGCGGCGCAACCTGCCGGCGCCGGCCAACATGCCGGAGAAGCTCGGCAGCGGGCGCCGCGCGCCGCAGAATTATTGAGACGCCGGAACGACTGACCCACCCGACGCCGATCCCGAAGCCGACCTTCGACGAAGGAGACACCGAATCCCATGCCCACATTTGTCTATATGACGAGCTGTGACGGCTGCGGGCACTGCGTGGATATCTGCCCGTCCGACATCATGCACATCGACCCGACGTACCGGCGGGCGCTGAACATCGAGCCGAATTTCTGCTGGGAGTGCTACTCCTGCGTGAAGGCCTGCCCGCAGAACGCGATCGACTGCCGCGGCTATGCCGACTTCGCGCCGCTCGGCCACAGCGTGCGCGTGCTGCGCGAGGACACCAAGGGCACGATCTCCTGGAAGATCAAGTTCCGTGACGGCCGCGAAAAGGACTTCGTCTCGCCGATCCGCACGACGCCCTGGGGCTCGATCAAGGGTCCGGCCGAATACGCCGCCCCCGGCGGGGAGGCGATGGCCTCCCAGCAGCTCGCGCACGAACCCGAGGCGCTGAAGATCGCGGCGCTGCCGGCCCTGCGGCCGGATCAACTCAAAAAAGGATTGGTGTGATGGCTCGCCGCAAGACCGTTTACGTTGACTCCGACATCCTCGTCGTGGGTGGCGGCATGGGCGGGTGCGGGGCCACCTACGAATCCCGCTACTGGGGCCGCGACCTCAAGATCGTCTGCGTCGAGAAGGCCAATATCGAGCGCAGCGGCGCGGTGGCGCAGGGCCTCTACGCCATCAACTGCTACATGGGCATGCAGTGGGACGAGAACCAGCCCGAGGACCATGTGCGCTACGCGCGCATCGACCTCATGGGCCTGGTGCGCGAGGACCTCGGCTACGACATCGCGCGGCACGTGGATTCCACCGTCCACAAGTTCGAGGAGTGGGGCCTGCCCCTGATGCGCGACCCGAAGACGGGGCGCTACCAGCGCGAGGGCAAGTGGCAGATCATGATCCACGGCGAGAGCTACAAGCCCATCGTCGCGGAGGCCGCGCGCAAGGCGGCGACGGAAGTCTACAACCGCATCATGGTCACCCACCTGCTGATGGATAAGTCGCGCAAGCGGGTGGCGGGCGCGGTGGGCTTCAACGTGCGCACCGGCGACTTCTACGTCTTCCGCGCCAAGGCGGTGATCGTCGCCGCGGGCGGCGCCTCGCACATCTTCAAGCCGCGCGCGGTCGGCGAGGGCATGGGGCGCACCTGGTACGCGCCGTGGTCCTCCGCTTCCGCCTACGCGCTGCCGATCCTGGTCGGCGCGAAGATGACGCAGATGGAGAACCGCATCGTCCTCACGCGCTTCAAGGACGGGTACGGGCCGGTCGGCGCCTACTTCCTGCACCTCAAGACCTACACGCAGAACGCGTACGGGCAGGAATACGAGTCGAAGTGGTATGACGAGATCAAGGGGATGGTCGGCAACTACATCGACCAGCACCCGGTGCCGACCTGCCTGCGCAACCACGCCTTCCTGCGCGAGACGGCGGCCGGGCGCGGCCCGATCCGCATGGTGACGAAGGAAGCCTTCCAGGACCCGCACAAGGAGACCGTGGGCTGGGAGAACTTCCTCGGCATGACGGTCGGCCAGGCGGTGGTGTGGGCGGCGCAGAACATCGACCCCAAGGAGATCAACCCGGAGCTGACCACGTCCGAGCCCTATGTGATGGGCTCGCACGCGACGTGCTCCGGCGCCTGGGCGAGCGGGCCGGAGGACTACGCGCCGAGCGAGTACCAGTGGGGCTACAACCGCATGATGACGGTCGAGGGCCTGTTCGGCGCCGGCGACACCATCGGCGGCACGGCCCACAAGTTCTCCTCCGGCTCCTTCACCGAGGGGCGCATCGCGGCCAAGGCGGCGGTGAAGTACGTGACCGAGAAGGGCCGCGACCAGCCGCAGGTGAGCGAGGCGGAAATCGCCGACCTGCGCGCCGAGGTGTTCCAGCCGATGGAACACTACGAGACGTATCGCAACGAGATCGTCGCCGGAACGGTCTCGCCGAGCTACATCCTGCCGATCCACGCGCTGCAGCGGCTCGAGAAGATCATGGACGAGTACTGCGGCGGCATCAGCGTGAACTACATGACCAACGAGCCGCTGCTGAACCGCGGCATCGAGCTGCTCGGCATGCTGCGCGAGGATTCCTCGAAGATCGGCGCGCCGGACCTGCACCAGCTGCAGCGCACCTGGGAGCTGAAGCACCGGTTGCTGGCCTCCGAGTGCGTCACCCAGCACACGCTGTTCCGCAAGGAGACGCGCTGGCCGGGCTACTACTACCGCGGCGACTACCCGCAGCTCGACGACAACGACTGGCACTGCTTCACGCTCTCCCAGTACGACCGGGATTCCGGCAAGTGGGAGATGGAGAAGGCGCCGGTCTACCACATCGTCACCTGAGGCGAGGGCGCGGCCGCGACATCCCCGTCCCCGGAAGGCACGCCATGCCGAAACTCGTTCCCCCGCACGGCTCGGACTCCCTCAGGCCCCTGCTGCTCCCCGAGACGGAGCGGACGGAGGAACTCGCGCGGGCGGCGACGCTGCGCAGGGTGCCGCTCGACTCCCGCGCCGTCTCGGACGTGTTCATGCTCGCGATGGGCGCCTACACGCCGCTCGACGGGTTCATGGGGCACGCGGACTGGAAGGGCTCCTGCCGCGACATGCGGCTTTCCAGCGGCGTGTTCTGGCCGATCCCGATCACGCTGCCGGTGGCGCGCGAGCTTGCGGACGCCATCGGCGCGGAGGAGGAGGTGGCGCTGGTGGACGCGGAGGGCGGGGAGATCCTCGCCATCATGCGCGTGCGCGAGAAATACCCGATCGACCGGGCGTTCGAGTGCGAGCACGTCTACCGCACCACGGACCCGAAGCATCCCGGCGTGGCCAAGGTGCTGGCGCAGGGCGAGGTCAACCTCGCCGGCCCCGTCCGCGCGCTGAGCGAGGGTGAGTATCCCGCGAAATACCCCGACCTCTACATCCGCCCGGCCGAGGCGCGGGCGATGTTCCTCGAACGCGGCTGGTCGCAGGTCGCCGCCTTCCAGACCCGCAACCCGATGCACCGCAGCCACGAATACCTGGTCAAGATCGCCGTCGAGGTCTCGGACGGCGTGTTCATCCACCAGGTGCTGGGCAAGCTGAAGGAGGGCGACATCCCCGCCGAGGTCCGCACCCGCGCGATCCAGGCGATGATCGACAACTACTTCCGCGAGGGAACGGTCATCCAGGCCGGCTACCCGATCGAGATGCGCTACGCCGGCCCGCGCGAGGCGCTGCTGCACGCGGTGATAAGGCAGAATTTCGGCTGCTCGCACCTCATCGTCGGGCGCGACCACGCGGGGGTGGGCAGCTACTACGGCCCGTTCGACGCGCACCACATCTTCGACGAGCTGTGGCCCGGCGCGCTGGTGCTCAAGCCGCTCAAGATCGACGTCACGTTCTACTGCCGCAAATGCTATGGCATGGCCACCGCGCGCACCTGCCCGCACGACCCCAAGGAGCACATCTCCATCTCCGGCACGCAGCAGCGCGCGATGCTGTCGAGCAACGCGGAGATCCCGCCGGAGTTCAGCCGCCCGGAGGTGGTGGCGATCCTGCGCGAATACTACGCGGGCCTGCGCCAGGGGTCGTGACCGCCGCATAATGCTCGTCGCCCAGATATCGGACACGCACCTCACGCTCGACACGCCGGACAGCGAGCAGCGCATCCGCGACTTCGAGGCCGTGGTCGCGGACATCAACGCGCTCGACGAGGCGCCGGACGCGATCGTGCATACCGGCGACATCGTGCACAACGGGCGGGCGGAGGAATACGCGCTCGCCGCCGCCATCCTCGCGCGGGCGCGGGCACCGGTGTTCGTGATCCCCGGCAACAAGGACGACCGCGCCAACCTGCGCGCGGCGTTCGGCGGGCACGGCTACATCAGCACGGATTCCGAGTTCATCGACTACGCCATCGAGCGCTTCGAGGTGCGGCTGATCGCGGTCGACACGCTCAACACCCAGAGCAACAAGGGCGATTTCTGCGAGGCGCGCGCGCGCCGGCTCGTGCGCATGATCGGCGCGGACCCGGGCAAGCCCATCGCCCTCTTCGCCCACCACCCGCCCTTCGAGGTGCGGGTCGGGCCGGACCCCGTCAACTTCGAGACGCGCGAGGCGATGGAGCGGCTCGCCCGCGCGGCGCAGCATGCCGGGCGGGTGGCCGCCGTCATCAGCGGGCACGTGCACCGCGGCACCACCGGCCATGTCGGCGCCATCCCCGCGACGGTGATGCCCGCGGTCGCGACGCCCCTGCGCAAGGGCGAGTACCCGGCGCACCTGCTCGCGCGGCCGGTCTACCACCTGCACCGGCTCGACCGGCATGGCGGGTTCAGCGCCGCCTCGCGCATCGTGGGCACGCCGCCGCACGGGCCGGCGGGGGCTGGGGCAAAGCACCGGTAGCGCCGGCGCTTTTTCGTTTCTGGTCAGGGCGTTACGAAGAATTAAAGCGCCCGGGTGGGGCTGGACGGCGGTGGGCGGGGGCGCAAAAGCTTGCCGTAAGTCGCCGCCTTTAGAGCAGCGCCATCCCATCCCGAGCCCGAGAGCATGACCCGTTTCCGATCCCGCCTTCTTCTTGGCACCGCGCTGGCCGCGTGCCTCGCCGCCCCGCTTCCCGCCCTCGCCCAGGCCGCGCACTACCGCGACGGCACCTACCCCGGCCCGACCTACAGCGCCTATTACGGCCCGGTGCAGGCGCAGGTGCGCATCAACGCCGGCAAGATCGTCGAGGTGCAGGTGCTGAAATACCCCGCCGACCGCTCCACCAGCCGCTACATCGCCTCCCGCGCGCTGCCCTACATGGAGCGCGAGGTGATCCGCGCGCAGAGCGGGCGCATCTACGGCGTCTCCGGCGCGACGCTGGACAGCCGCGCCTTCATCGCCTCCATCGACGGCGCGCTGCGCCAGGCTTCGCACTGAGCGCCGGGCGATGGACGCCACCCGCTTCCTCATGGGCATGCCCGTCACCGTCGATGTGCCGCGCGCCGGCGCGGACGTGATCGAGGCGGCGTTCGCCCGCTTCGCCGATATCGAGGCGCGGTTCAGCCCGTTCCTGCCGGAGAGCGAGGTGGTGCGCTTCAACGAGCTGCGCCTCGACGCGGGCGAGCCGAGCACGGAACTGCGCGAGGTGCTGGCGCTGGCGGAGCGCACGCGCCGGGAGACGGACGGGTATTTCGACATCGCGCGGCCGGACGGGTTCCTCGACCCCACGGGCATCGTGAAGGGCTGGGCGATCCGCGACGTCGCCCGCCTGATCGAAGGGCGCGGCTTCGCCGACTACCTGGTGGACGCGGGCGGGGACATCCAGTGCCGCGGCAACGCGCCGGACGGCGAGCCGTGGCGCATCGGCATCCGCAACCCGTTCAACGCGATGGAGATCGTGAAGATCGTGGCACCGCGCGACCGCGGCATCGCCACTTCCGGCACCTCCGCGCGCGGCCAGCACATCTACGACCCGCACGCGCCGGGGCGGAAAATCTCGGACGTGCTCAGCATCACCGTGATCGGCCCGGACGTGCTGGAAGCGGATCGTTTCGCTACCGCCGCGTTCGCCATGGGCGAGGACGGCATCGGCTTCATCGAGGCGCAGCCGGGGCTTGAGGGCTACGTCATCGGCGCGGACCGCGTCGCCATCCAGACCACCGGGTTCAGGGAGTTCGTCATTTCATGATGCGAACGAGAGAGGCTGCCGTGATGCGCGAGAGCGATGTTGCCATGCCGCGCGAGAGGGAGCCGGCCATGAGCCGCCCGCGGGAGAGCGTGGGGCCGCGGGAAGCCGCCGCACCGCGCGAGAGCGTGGGCCCCCGCGCGGGCAACCTCGCGGTGATGCGCGCCATCGATTCCGTGCTCAACCACGTCACCATGTACCGCCTCGTGCTCGCCTACACGGCGGCGCTTCTGGCGATCGCCTTCGTGCTCGGCTTCGCGCACCTGGTGCCGCAGGACCCGACCGCGCTCGCCTTCTCCGCCGTCGTGGTGTTCGCCACGTGCTGGATCACCAACCGCGTCTTCGCCGCCGTGC
This sequence comes from Pseudomonadota bacterium, assembly GCA_021785335.1. Next base: position 219 of record JAJYFW010000069.1, on the reverse strand, counting down.
TGCGCGTGCCGGCGAACGTGGAATCCTACGCCATCACCGCGCTGATCCTGACGCTGCTGTTCAGCCCGGTGACGGCGAAAAGCGGCATCGGCGTCGCGGGGCTGGTGGTCGCCTCCGTCGTCGCCATCGCCTCCAAGTTCCTGATCGCGCCCGGGCGCAAGCACATCTTCAACCCGGTCGCGGTCGGTGCCGTCGCCTCCGCGATGCTGCTCGGCCAGC
>JAJYFW010000068.1 GCA_021785335.1 Pseudomonadota bacterium | reverse complement strand
CGCCCAGCGCCTTCGGGGCCATGGCGCGCGGTGCATGGACGGATCGGTTCTCGCTCGTCATACCGGACACGTGGTTTCCGCCGCCAACCTGCTCGACTGGTACGACCGGCACAAGCGCGACCTGCCCTGGCGGCAGGGCGTGGCGGACCCGTGGCAGGTGCTGCTGACCGAGACCCTGTTGCAGCAGACCACGGTTGCGACCGTGCTGCCGCACTACGCGCGCTTCCTCGCCCGCTTCCCCACCGCGGAGGCGATGGCGGCGGTGGCGGAGGAGGAAGTGCTGCGGCTATGGGCGGGGCTCGGCTACTACGCCCGCGCGAGGCGCCTGCACGCGGCCGCGCGCGCGATCGCGGCCGGCGGCTTCCCGCGCGATCTCGAAGGGCTGCGCGCGCTGCCCGGCGTGGGCGCCTACACGGCGGCCGCTGTGGGCGCGATCGGTCTCGGCCTTGCGGTGGTGCCGGTGGACGGCAATGTCGAGCGGGTGATGGCTCGGGTGGCGCGCATCGAGGCGCCGCTGCCCGCCGCCAAGCGTGCGATCGAGGCGGCGGCGGCCTCTGTCGGGCGGCAGAAGGCGGCGCGGGTCCGCGCAGGGGATTTCGCGCAGGCACTGTTCGACCTTGGTGCCACGGTGTGCACGCCGGTCTCACCCGGATGCCTCGCGTGCCCGTGGCGGGACGACTGCACCGGACGCGACATCGCGGAGCGTCTGCCCATGCGCGCGCCCAGGAAACAGCGGTCGCGCTGGTTCGGGGTGCATTTCCTGCTCGAGGATGCGGCCGGGAACGTGCTGCTGCGCCGCCGCCCGCGCGAGGGACTGCTCGGCGGCATGATGGAACTGCCGGGCACGCCTTGGCGCCCGGCGGTCTGGAAGCCGGAGGAGGCGCTCGCGGCGGCACCGGCGAAGGCGGCGTGGCGCATGCTCGGCACGGTGCGGCACGGCTTCACCCATGCCGAGCTCGAGCTCACCGTGATGCGGGCCGGCGTCGCGTGCATCCGCGCCCCTGGCGAACTGGTGGCGGCGCGGGACCTCGCGCAGGCGGGGCTGCCGAGCCTGATGCTGAAATGCGTTCGGCTCGCGGGGCTGGCCCGGCCGTGACACCATGCGGGCGTGGCGGCGATGGTTGACATCCGCCGCACCGCTTCCCCCATTCCGCTTGCCGCCGCTGAGACAGAACTCACCGCATCGAGGACCCAGCCATGAAGACCCGCGCCGCTGTCGCCCATGCCGCCAGGCAGCCGCTCACGATCGAGGAAATCGAGATCGAGGCGCCGAGGCAAGGGGAGGTGCTAGTCGAGATCAAGGCGACCGGGATTTGCCACACCGACGAGTTCACGCTCTCCGGCGCCGACCCCGAGGGGCTGTTCCCCTGCATCCTCGGCCACGAGGGCGCGGGCGTGGTGGTGGAGACCGGGCCCGGCGTCACCTCGCTCAAGCCAGGCGACCATGTGATTCCGCTCTACACGCCGGAATGCCGGCAGTGCGAATACTGCCTTAGCCGCAAGACCAATCTATGCGTCGCGATCCGCGCCACCCAGGGCAAGGGCGTGATGCCCGACGGAACCAGCCGTTTCCGCTGCTCCGGCGCGCCCGTCTACCACTACATGGGCACGTCGACGTTCGCCAATCACACCGTCCTGCCGGAGATCGCGCTGGCAAAGATCCGGCCGGACGCGCCGTTCGAGAAGGTCTGCTACATCGGCTGCGGCGTCACCACGGGGATCGGCGCCGTGATCAACACCGCAAAGGCGGAGGCCGGGTGCCGCGCCGTGGTGTTCGGGCTCGGCGGCATCGGGCTCAACGTGGTGCAGGGGCTGCGGATGGTCGGCGCGGAGCAGATCGTGGGTGTGGATCTCAACCCGGCGCGCCGGGCCCTCGCCGAGAAGTTCGGCATGACGGATTTCGTCAACCCGGCCGAGGTCCAGGGCGATCTCGTGCAGCATCTCGTGGCGCTCACCAAGGGCGGCGCGGACTACACGTTCGAGTGCATCGGCAACGTGAACGTGATGCGCCAGGCGCTGGAATGCGCGCATCGCGGCTGGGGCAAGTCAATCATCATCGGCGTCGCCGGCGCGGGCCAGGAGATCAGCACGCGCCCGTTCCAGCTTGTCACCGGGCGCGTGTGGATGGGCACCGCCTTCGGCGGCGCGCGCGGGCGGACCGACGTGCCGCGCATTGTTGACTGGTACATGGAGCGGCGCATCAACATCGACGACCTGATCACGCACGTGATCCCGCTCGAGCGCATCAACGAGGGTTTCGATTTGATGCGCCGTGGGGAGAGCATCCGTACCGTGGTGAGGTTCTGAGATGAGCGGGGACCCGGGCGCGCATCCGCATTACGATGCGTTGATCGCGCGCGCGGCGGCGATTCCGCCTGCTGCCTGCGCGGTGGCGCATCCCTGCGACCCGCCCTCGCTCGGCGCCGCGCTGGAGGCGGCGCGCGAGGGGCTGATCGCGCCGATTCTGGTGGGGCCCGTCGCGCGCATCCGCCGCGTGGCGGAGGAGGCGGGGCTCGATCTCACCGGGCATCCGATCGAGGACACGCCGCACAGCCATGCCAGCGCCGACCGCGCCGTGGCGCTGGTGCGCGAGGGCCGCGCGCAGATGCTGATGAAGGGATCGCTGCATACCGACGAACTGATGGGTGCCGTGGTGGCGCATGACACCGGGCTGCGCACCGGGCGGCGCATCAGCCACGTCTTCATCATGGATGTGCCGCGCTATCGCGAGCCGCTGTTCATCACCGACGCCGCGATCAACATCGCCCCCGATCTCGAAACGAAGGCCGATATCGTGCGCAACGTCATCGACCTGCATCGCGGCCTCGGCCTCGGCCCACCGCGCGTGGCGATCCTTTCCGCGGTGGAGACGGTGACGCAGAAGATCCCGAGCACGATCGACGCCGCGGCGCTATGCAAGATGGCGGAGCGGCGGCAGATCGTGGGTGGGCTGCTCGACGGACCGCTGGCGCTCGACAACGCGATCGACCCCGAAGCGGCGCGCATCAAGGGCATCGAGTCCGAGGTCGCGGGGCGCGCGCAGGTGCTGCTGGTGCCGGACCTCGAGGCGGGCAACATGCTCGCCAAGAACCTCACGTTTCTCGGCGGCGCCGATGCTGCGGGGATCGTGATGGGCGCGCGGGTGCCGATCATCCTGACCAGCCGCGCCGACAGCCGGCGCACGCGGCTCGCCTCCTGTGCGGTTGCCGTTCTCTATGCGCAACATCTGGCGCAGGCGGTCACGGAGGCCGTGGCATGAAGGGCCCGCTGCTCGTCATCAACGCGGGCAGTTCCAGCCTCAAGTTCGAGACCTTCGATGTTGCGGATGGCCCGCCGCGGCGCGTGCTGCGGGGGCAGATCGAGCGGCTGGCGAGCAGCGCACCGCATTTCATCGCACGTGACGCGGAGGCGGTGATCGCGGACCGCGCGCTGGGCGCTGGAGAGGATCCCGAGGCGATGCTGCTGGCCTGGCTCGGCGAGCATGGCGGCGGCGCGCCCTGTGCCGTGGGCCATCGCGTGGTGCATGGTGGCGTGCGCCATACCGGCCCGGCTTTGGTGGATGACGCGCTGCTCGCGGAACTCGACACACTGTCACCGCTGGCGCCGTTGCACCAGCCGCACAATCTCGGTGCAATCCGGCGACTGCGCGCGCACATGCCTGGCCTGCCGCAGGTTGCATGCTTCGACACCTCGTTCCATCGCGGCCATCCCGAGGTGGCGGACCGGTTCGCGCTGCCCGAGGCACTCTTTGTCAAAGGCGTGCGGCGCTACGGGTTCCATGGGCTCTCCTATGCCTGGATCGCCGCGCGCTTTGCGGAAATGGACCCGTCGCTCGCCGCGGGACGGGTGATCGCGGCGCATCTCGGCTCCGGTTGTTCCGCCTGCGCTATGATCGGCGGGCGCAGCGTGGACAGCACCATGGGTTTCACCGCGCTGGACGGGCTGGTGATGGGCACGCGCCCGGGCCAACTCGATGCCGGCGTCGTACTCTACCTGATGCAGCAGGGGATGGCCGCCGCCGCGATCGAGCGCGTCCTTTACCACGAAAGCGGGCTTAAGGGGCTTTCCGGCATCTCCGGCGATGTGCGCGACCTGCTCGCGGATGGCGGCGTCCGGGCGCGGCTCGCGCTCGATGTCTTCGTCTATCGCGCCGCCGGTGCCTTCGCGACGCTCGCCGCGGCGATGGGGGGCGTGGACGCGGTGATCTTCACCGCCGGGATCGGCGAGAACGCGCCCGAGATCCGCTCCGCCATCGCCGCGCGGTGCGCTTGGCTTGGGCTTTCGCTCGACGACGCGCGCAACGCCGCCCACGGCCCGCTGATCTCTGCCGTGGGGAGCAAGGTCGCTGCCTACGTCATCCCGACCGACGAGGAGGCGACGATTGCGCGCGAGACGCTTTCGGTGCTGGCGGCACGCCGAGTCGCGCCCGCCGCGGGTTGATCTCCTCTGCCGCCCGGGCAGGGCTGCTGCGAGCGCATGGGTCGCCTCCCTGACAATATCATAAGGCGGCTTATTATATGGTCCATGGCCAATGACCTTCTGTTTCTGCTGCACGACCTCGCGCGGCATTCGCGCATGGACGCGGACCGCCGAGCCGCCGCCCAGGGGCTCACGCTCGCCCAGTGGAAGATCCTGATCCATCTCGAGCGCCAAGCCGGGCTGTCGCAGAAGGAACTCGCCGAGATCCTGGAAGTGGAGCCGATCACCATCGCGCGGCTGATCGACCGGCTCGAGGCGCACGGCCTGGTGGAGCGGCGCGACGATCCCTCGGACCGGCGCATCTGGCGCCTGCACTTGACCGGCGAAGCCGCGCCGGCGCTCAAGGCGCTCGCGCATGAGCGCGCCGCGATGCTGGAGGCGATCACCAAGGGGCTGTCTCGCGCCGAGATCACCGTCGTCGAGGCGGCGATGGAGCGGATGAAGGAAAACGTGATCGCCGGCCTCCGCGCCCGCGAGGTGGAGGCCGCCTGATGTCCCAAGCAACCGTGAGCGCTCGCGTCGGCAACGCCGAGCCGAGTACCACCCAGCGCAGCCGTCCGCGGCTGCTGCGCCTGCTGCTGATGGTTGGCGGCGTCGCGCTGGTGCTGATCGCCGCCGTGACCGTCTGGCTGGAGAGCGGACGCTGGGTCTCGATCAGCGATTCCTATGTGCGCGCCGGCAAGCTGCTGGTCGCCACCGACGTCTCGGGCATCGTCAAGAGCGTCGACGTGACCGAGGGCGAGCACGTGACCAAGGGACAGGTGCTGTTCAGGCTCGACCCGCTGCCCTTCCGGATCGCCCTCGATCGCGCCGAGGCGAATCTCGCGGCCGCGCGGGTGAACGCCGAGGCGCAGCAGCGCGACTACCAGCGCATGCTGCAGGACGCGGCGGCGATGGCCGCCAACGTTGCCTCTGACGGCATCGCCTTCGAGCGGGCCGCGCGGCTCGTCGGCAACAGCGTCGTCTCCCGCGCCCAGTACGATACCGCGCGCTACAAGCTCGCGGCCGACAGCGCGACGCTTGGCTCGCTGCAGGACCAGGCGCAGGTGCAACTGATCCAGATTGGTGGCAAGCCCAACCTGCCGGTCGACGAGCTGCCAGCGGTCGCCGCTGCGCGCGCCAACGTCGCCGCGGCGCAGCGCGAGTACAACGACAGCATCGTGCGAGCGCCGTTCGCGGGCATCGTAACCCAGGTTTCGAACCTGCAGCCCGGTACCTACCTGCCAGCCGCGACCGCTGCGTTCGGCCTCGTCTCCGAGACCAATATGTGGGTCGAGGCCGACCCGAAGGAGACGGCGCTGACCTGGGTGAAGCCAGGCGACAAGGTGCGCGTGACGGTCGACACCTATCCTGGCCGCGTCTGGAAGGGCGTGGTGCAGAGCATCGCGCCGGCCTCCGGCGCGGAGTTTTCCGTGCTGCCGGCGCAGAACGCCTCCGGCAACTGGGTGAAGGTGGTGCAGCGCATCCCGCTGCGCGTGCAGCTCGACCCGGCGAAAGGTGCGCCGCTGCTGCGCGCGGGCATGAGCGTCACCGCCAACATCGACACGCGCCATGTGCGCACATTCTCCGAGCTCCTGCCCTGACAGCTAGCGCGGCCGCGCCATGGATATTGATCCACACAACACACCACACCGCGGGCTCATCACCGTCTGCCTGATGGCGGCGACGCTGATGCAGGCGCTCGACTCCACGATCGCCAACGTCGCGCTACCCTACATGCAGGGTTCGCTTTCCGCGACCACTGACCAAGTCACCTGGGTGCTCACTTCCTATGTCGTCGCCGCGGCGATCATGACCGCGCCGGTGGGCTGGATGGCAATGCGGTTCGGCCGCAAGCAGCTCTTCATCGCCTCCCTCATCGGGTTCACCGTTGCCTCGATGGCCTGCGGCGCCGCGCAGTCGCTGACGCAGATCGTCGTGTTCCGTCTGATCCAGGGCATGTTCGGCGCGGCGCTGGTGCCGCTGTCGCAGGCGACCATGCTCGACATCTACCCGGTCGAGCAACGCGGCCAGGCGATGGCGATCTGGGGTATGGGCGTCATGATTGGTCCTATCCTCGGCCCCACGCTCGGCGGTTATCTGACCGAGCACTTCACTTGGCGCTGGGTGTTTTACGTCAACCTGCCGTTCGGCATCCTGGCGGTCCTGGGTCTGCTGATGTTCATGCCGCGCCCCGAGCCCAACGCCGGCATGCGCTTCGACTGGACGGGATTCCTCGCACTCGCGCTGGGTGTCGGCGCGCTGCAGATGATGCTCGACCGCGGTCAGACCAAGGACTGGTTCAGCTCGCACGAAATCGTGATCGAGGCGCTGCTCGCGGGCATCGGACTCTACCTCTTCCTGGTGCACATCCTTACCGCGAAGAAACCGTTCATTCCGCCGGGAATCTTCCGCAACGGCAATTTCTCGTCCTCATCCGGCCTGATGTTCTCGACCGGGGTGGTGTTGCTGGCTTCCTCGGCGCTGCTTGCGCCCTACCTGCAGACGCTGGCCGGCTACCCGGTGGAATCCGCGGGGCTCATCATGGCGCCGCGCGGCATCGGCACCATGATCGCGATGACGTTGGTGGGCCGGCTCACCTCGCGCCTGGACCCGCGCAAGCTGATGGCGTTTGGCATTCTCGTACTGAGTTGGTCCTTCTGGCGCATGTCCACCTGGACCCCCGATGTCGGGCAGAACGAGATCATCTTCACCATCGTGATCCAGGGCTTCGCGATGGGCTTCGTCTTCGTGCCGGTGCAGGTGGTGGCCTTCGCGACCCTCGACCCGAAGCTGCGTGGCGACGGCACGGCGCTGCTCAGCCTGTTCCGCAACATCGGTTCGGCGATCGGCGTGTCCGTCACCGAGTTGGTGCTGGCACGCAACCAGCAGATCGTTCATTCCTCCCTTGCCGCGCTGATCACGCCGTTCAACCGCATCCTCAGCGCTGGGCCGGCTGCCGCGATGGCGCCGATCAAGCCGCTGGGCTCGGCGCTCGCGTTGCCGCCGATCGGCCTGCCCGCGACCGTCACCACGCCGTACGGCGCGGCACTGTCGCCCAACAATCCTCTCGGCGCGGCGGTTCTCGACCAGATGATCAACTTCCAGGCCAGCGTCATCGGTTATATCGACGACTACCGGCTGATGGTCTGGACCTCGCTGCCGGCGATCCTGCTGCTGTTCCTGATGCGCCGCCCCGGCTTCACCAGCGCCAAGCCCGCCATGCACGAGGTGATGGAGTAGCCCGCTCCCGCCGTTGCCCGGAGCGTCGGTTCATTCGGCGGAGCCCAGTTCCTCGCGCACCAGCGCCACCCAGTAGGCGGCGCCGAGCGGGATGATCTCGTCGTTGAAATCGTAGATCGGCGTGTGCAGCGCCGCCCCCTTCGGGTCGATGCCGTTGCCGATGCGCATGAAGGCGCCGCGGCAGCGTAGCAGCATCTCCGCGAAATCCTCGCCGCCGGTCGACGGCGTGACGTCTCCAT
>JAJYFW010000067.1 GCA_021785335.1 Pseudomonadota bacterium | reverse complement strand
ATGCTGATTACAACTCCATTGCCGATCGGTAGATTTTGCGGGCGGAGCGCGATGGGTCCTTGATCTAGATCAAAGCCCCCCCGGCTCCTGGCGCGGCAAACGGGGGAAATCGGCGCGGTTCGTCGGAAGCGGGCCTTTGATCTAGATCATGGGAGCCACGCGCCGCGCGCGGGAGAAGCCCCAGGGGCGCGAAGATCGGGCGCGAAGATCGGCGCTGGCTGGGTCGTACGGGCGGGGTTGATGGTGTCATTGCTTCCGGCGGGCCTCGCGCTGCTGCCGATGTGCCGGCCGATCGCGGCGGCGCCGGGTACGAGCCTTGTCGTGGCGTTGGCCATCGCGGGGCTGGCTGGCAGCGTGCCCCATTGCGTGCCGATGTGCGGCCCCTTCGTGCTCGCCCAGGCCGGCGCGCGCGTCGCCTCCCTCCCGGTCAGCTGCCTGGCGCAGCACCGCCGGCTGCGGGCCGCGCTGCTGCTGCCTTATCATATGGGCCGTGCGCTGACCTACGCGGCACTGGGTGCCGTGGTGGGCGGCCTGGGGGGCCTGCCCTGGGCGGGACCGCTGCGCGCGCCGCTGCTGATCCTGGCCGCGCTGGGTTTCCTGGCCGCGGCGCTGCGCCGTTTCCACGCGGCGGGCCCGGGCGGGGCGCCGGCCCGCGAGGCGCGCTGGCAACGCGCCTGGGGTGCGCTGCTCGCGCGCGGCGGCAGGCGCTTCGATCCCGGCAGCAGCGCGGGCAGTTTCGGCCTCGGGCTGCTGCTCGGCCTGCTGCCCTGCGGCATGCTGGCGATGGCGCTCGCGGCCGTCGCCGGCGCCGGCAGCGCCTGGCTCGGCGCCGGCGCGATGCTGGCCTTTGCCGCCGGCAACGCGCCGGCGTTGATCGCGACGGGCTATGCCGGCGTGGCGGGTGCGGCCTGGTCGCGCGCGCTCACCGCCGCGGTGCCCTACGCGATGCTCGCCAACACCACGATCCTCGCCACCCTCGCGGTGCTGCTGGTGGCCTGAAGCCGGGCTTTGAGTTAGGACGGGCCGTTCCTTCGGCGGTGCCGATGGCGAGGGGTCTGGCGTGATCGGTCTGGTTGTCGTTCTCGGCGCGGCGTTGTCGTGGTTCTCCGCGGTTCATCCGGCGGCCATGCCGGCCTGGGGGCCGTGGGAGTTTTCCTGGGTCGAGTATCTGGGCTGCGTCCTGCCCGCCGTCTGGTATGTCCGGGGTGTCCGGCGCATGGCGCCGGAAACCCGTCCGGCGCTTTGGCGACAGGTCTGCTACGGGCTCGGCATGGCCGCGATCTACGCGGTCGTGCAGACCAGGCTCACCTATCTTGCCCAGCATCTCTTCGTGGCGACGCAGGTGCAGCAATTCGTGCTGCACGATATCGGCCCGTTTCTGGTGGCGCTGTCCTGGCCGCTCGCCCCCCTCAGGGAGGGCATGCCGGCGCCCGTGCTTCGCGCCTTGCGGGCGGCGCCGGTGCAGGCGGTGCTGCGCGCGGTCCAGCAGCCCGTCGTGGCGGCCGTGCTGTTCGTCCTGCTGCTCGCGGGGCAGGTGGTGCCGGCGGTCGTCTTCCGGATGATGCTCGACTGGCGGGTGTTCGATGCCATGAACATCCTCGTGGCGGCGGACGGCGTGCTGTTCTGGTGCCTGGTGCTCGATCCGCGGCCGCGGCCCCTGGCAGGCATCTCCTATCTCACGCGGATGGTGCTGATCTTTGTCGTGATGCTGCCGGTGATGCCGGTGGGCGCCTACATCGCGTTCACGACGCGCGCGCTTTACGGGTTCTACGATTTCTGCGGCCGGCTCGACTGGGTGAGCCCCGCGAGCGATCAGATCCTGGGCGGCCTGGTTCTGTGGATCCCCAGCGGCCTGATGACCGCCGTGGCGATCCTGCTCCCGCTCAATGCCATGCGCCTCGCCGAGGAGCGCGAGGGCGCCGGCCCCGGAGCGGCGTTCATCGAGGTCGGGCACCGGCGCATCGACGCCAGTGCGTGGACCGGGCGATAGGTTCGGGGTTCCGGGCCGCGACCCGCCGGGTCATCGGCCGATGAGGAGGCGCGGCGCATGAACATCGCGATGGTCGGCTACGGCATGATGGGCGTCTGGCACACCGAGGCGCTCGCGGCGGCGGGCGGCGTGCCCTACCTGCTGGTGGGTCGCCGCGCCGAGGCCGCCGCCGAATTCGCCACGCGCTACGGCTACCGGAAATGGACCACCTCGTTCGAGGAAGCCCTCGCCGACCCCGCGGTGGATGCGGTGATCCTCGCCACGCCCTCCGAGGTGCATGAGGCCCAGGCCATTGCCTGCCTGGAGGCGAGGAAGCCGATGCTGCTGGAAATCCCGGTCGCGATGAGCCTGGCCGGCGCCGGGCGCGTGGTCGCCGCCGGCGAGCGTGCCGGCGTGCCGTGGGGCCTGTGCCACCCGATGCGCTTCCGCCGCGAACGCGAGGCGCTGCGCGCGCGCATCGCCGCCGGCGAGGAGCACATCCGCCACGTCGCCGGCCGCTTCTTCATCAAGCGCCTGGTGAACATCGGCGCCACCGGCTACCGGCGCAGCTGGATCGACAACATCCTCTGGCACCATTTCTGCCATTTCGTCGATCTCGGCATGTTCCTGTTCGACGGTGCCGCGATCCGAAGCGTGCAGAGCCATCTCGGCGCGCTGCACCCCGCGACGGGCACGCCGATGGAATGCACGGTTCTGGTGGAGACGGAGGCGGACCAGACGCTGCTGGTGCACGGCTCCTACCACGCGCAGTACCGCTACTACGACAAGCTGATCGTGACGGACCGCGACACCTACGCCTTCGACATCCTGGCCGGCACGCTGCGCACCGCCGACGGCACGGCCGCGATCGAGGACGAGCAGACGAACTGCGCGCGCGTGACGCACGACTTCATTGCTTCCGTCCGCGCCGGGCGCATGCCGGCGGTCACCGGTGCCTCCGTCCTGCCGGCGATGCGTGTGCTGCAGGCGGTGCAGGACCGCTGGGACGCGCGTTACGGTGCGCAATCCATCCCCGGCCGGCCCCTCCCTTAGTTCCGCGCCCTTGATTCCACCGCCGATGTGACGGAACGTTCCCTTGCCGACGCAACGAGATCGCAAAGGGGGCTTCCCATGGGCGCCGACATCGCGTGGCCGCGCAAGACGCGGGAGATCCATAACCACCACATGGATTCCACGATCTGGAACCGCTTCGCGTTCCGCGACGGCGATATCGTCATCGCCACCTACGCGAAGTCCGGCACCACCTGGACGCAGCAGATCGTGAGCCAGATCCTGTTCGGCGGCGCCACCGATATCGTCGTGCCGGAGATGTCGCCCTGGGTCGATCTGCGCGTGCCGCCGGCCGAGCAGAAGCTCGCGGCGCTGGAGGCGCAGACGCATCGCCGCTTCATCAAGACGCATCTGCCGGTGGACGCGCTCGTCTATTCGCCTGCCGCGCGCTACGTCTACGTCGCCCGCGACGGCCGCGACGTGCTCTGGAGCCTGTACAACCACCACGCGGGCGCCAACGCGCTTTGGTACGAGCTGATCAACGACACGCCTGGCCGCGTCGGCCCGCCGATCGGCCACCCGCCGGAATCCGTGCGGCAATATTTCCTGGAGTGGCTGGACGGCGACGGTTACCCGTTCTGGTCGTTCTGGGAGAACGTGCGCAGCTGGTGGGCGATCCGCGACCTCCCGAACCTGCGCCTGCTGCACTTCAACGACCTCAAGGCGGACCTGCCGGGCGAGATCCGCCGCCTCGCCGCCTTCCTCGGCGCGCCGCTGGACGAGGCGGCGCTGCCCGCCATCGTCGAGCACTGCTCGATCGAGTGGATGCGCCACCACGGCGGCCAGACCGTGCCGATGGGCGGCGCCATCTTCGATGGCGGCGCGGAGCGGTTCCTGCACAAGGGCACCAATGGCCGCTGGCGCGACACGCTGACGCCGGAGGACATCGCCCGCTACGAGGCGGCGGCGCTGCGCGAGCTCGGACCGGAGTGCGCCGCCTGGCTCGCGCATGGCGTCCGGCGCCCGGCGTAAGGCGCCGACAGGGCTCAGGCGATGGTGCCTGTTTTGGCACCGAAATAACGGGCGATCAGCGCGTCGAGCGAGATCGGGCCCGGACCCCAGCGCAGCAGCACGAGGATCATCACTGCCCACTGGATATGCGTGGGCCAGGCCTGGGGAAAGACGAAGACCTCGATGACCAGGGTCATGCCGGCGAGTGCGAGCGACGTGAGCCGCGTGGCGAGGCCGAGCAGGAGCAATGGCGTGGAGCCGACCTCGAGCGCCACCGCGAGGTAGGCCGCGACGTGCGGCGGCAGCAGCGGCACGTGGTATGTGTTGTCGAACAGGTAGAGCGTGGTCTGCCAGTTGGCGAGATGCGCCTCGGCCGAGCCGCCGAACACGCGCGCGAGCCCGACGCGGGCGGCAACCGCAACCAGCCAGTACGGGATCGCCTCGCAGGCGCCCCGGAACAAGTCCCAGAATTTCATGCAGGAGAGTTTCACGCAGCCTCCGCTTCGCTGAAGAACCCGTGGTGGAGAAACAGGCCTAGCGCCTCGGCATCCGCCGCGTTCGCCAGGGCTTCGGCGACGGGCATGCCAGCGACGAGGCAGGTGACGAGGCGGAACGCAGCCGGCGGGAGATCGAGCGTGGTCATGCCTTCGGTGCCGCGCAGCACCGCCAGGGTCTCGCTGTTGGCGCAAACGTTCCGGCTTGCGTCCAGGGCCGTCGCGTCGTCCCCCGCGAGCAGTGCCTCGCGCAGCGCGCGCACGCGGTGCCGGAGGGTCAGCAGCCGCAACGAGGGGTGCGGGCGCAGTACCGTGCGCAGCGCGGCGGCATTCGCCAGCAGCCCGGCATCGAGCATGGCCGGGCCGATGGCGGGCGCGTACGGCGCGTGCAGCGCACACGAGGCCGCCCAGTCCACGCGCGCGAGGTCGGGCAGCCAGGCCGGCTCCGGCATCGCGCGGGAGACGTGCGACGCGAATCCCTCGCCGTAACGATGCAGATCGGCCTGCGCAGGCGGGTTGGTGGCGGCGAAGCCCTTCGCCAGCTCGCCGAACATTGCCTCGCCGATCGCGCGGTGCAAAGCGGGATAGGCGCCGCCGAGCGCGCCGGCTAGGTTTCCCGCGAAGTTGCGCCGATAGACCGCGTAGCGCGCCGCGTTGCCGGGAGCGCGGTCGAACGCGGGCGGCGGCGGGGCGCCGTGCATGAGGAAGGCCACGAAGGCGCGCTGGAACTCAAGCAGCATCGCGTCGCCCCGCGCGGTCGAGATGCGCCTGCACCATCGCCATCTCGGCCAGCATCTCGTCGAGGCCCGGGAGCGCGCGGTCGCGTTCGGCGAGTGCCGGGCGGGGACCGATGGTGGCGAGCGCCGCGTCGAACAGCGCCCAGGTCGCGGCGCTGATGTCGCGGTCATGCGTGTCGATCAGCAGGCCTTCCGCGCGCTCGTGCCCGGCGAGGTGGTATTCGCCGATCGCGTGCGCGGGGAAGCTCGCGAGATGCGCGAGCGGATCCCAGCCATGGTTGTGGCAGGACACAACGATGTTGGTGACGTCGCACAACATGCCGCAGCCGGTGCGCCGGCACAGCTCCGTCATGAACTCGCCCTCGGGAATGTCCGATTGCGGCAGCTGCACATAGGTCGAGGGGTTCTCGAGCAGCACGCGCTGCCCGAACGCCTCCTGCATGCGCTCGACGTTGCGGCAGACGACGTCGAGGCTTTCGCTGTTGAGCGGGAGCGGCAGCAGGTCCGCGAGATGCGCGTGATCCACCGCATTCCACGCCAGGTGTTCGGAGACCAGCGCCGGCGCGACGCGTCGCGCCAGCTCCGCCAGTCGTTGCAGATGCGTCTCGTCGATGCCCTGCGCGCTGCCGAGCGAGAGGCCGACGCAGTGCAGCGACACCGCGCGGTCCTGCCGGATCACCTCAAGCGCGACGCCCGCGGGCCCGCTCAGGTGATTCTCGCCGTGCACCTCGACGAAGGGGATCGCGGCCTCGGTCGCGATCACCTCGCCGAGATGGGCGAAGCGCAGCCCGAGCCCCGCGACGGCGGGGATCGGGCCATGCCCCGTCACGGTATCAGCCCGCGGTCAGCGAGCCGCCGGCGATCTTCTGGCAGTCGCCGACAGGCAGCAGCACGAAGGATTTCGGGTCGCGCGCGGTCGTTGCCTGACCGGCACAGGAGTGCGCGCCGGCCGCGCAGTCGTTCTTGCCGACCGCGTTGATGCCGTAGCAGGCGACCAGGTGCTGCGCCATGGCGCGCGCGTGGTTGGCCTGCTGTACCTTCATCATCTGCTCCTGCGTCATCATCGGCGCGGCGTTCGCCACGGCGCCGACGCCAAGGGTCATCGCCGCGGCAACCATCGATGCCGCCAGGGTCCTGCGATCCATGAAACCTCCACTCTGTTGCGCGGCCCGGAATGGGCTCGCAACGAGGTTACGCGGCAGACCCCGGAAACGTTACACGCAGGCCCGGCAACAAACGCCGCCCGATCCAGCCGCCGGCAACGGTGAGGATGGCGACGGAGCCGACCTGCCAGATCAGCACCATGATCGCGGCGTCCTGCGCGTGGTAGAAACGCAGCGTGCAGGCGCCCAGCGCGGCCGCGGCCAGCGACGCGCAGAACGAGGCGTGGCCGCGGCGGAACGGGGTCACGCGGCGCAGCAAGGCAACGATCGCCACCGCCGGGACGAACCCGCCCATCGCGATGGCCGGCAGGCACACCACGTCCGGCGTGACCACAAGGCCGCCAGGGCCCTCGGTGATCGCGACCGCCAGACATTGTTGCCCGAGCGTACCGAGCCACAGCGCCAGCGGCGCCATCGGCAGCCACAGCTTCCACGCCGGCGTGTCCGGCCGCCCGGCGCAGAACGCGGCCCAGGCGGCGGAAAGCGCGGTCAGCAGCGTGGCCGCCACTTCCAGCACGAAGCGCGGATCGACGAGACGCTGGGCAATGTCCGGGCGGATGCCGAAGAACAGCGCTACCACCGCGCCGGCCACCACCGACGGCCCGAGCCAAAGGGCAAGCCGCCGCCACGGCGGTGCCACGCGCTGCACCGGCGCCAGGTCCTCGCCCAGGATCGCGATGAGTTCCTCTGTCTGCATCCGCCTCAATCCTCGCCCAGCCGCCGCCGGAGCGCGCGCAACGCCCGATGCGTCGCAACCTTCAGCGCGCCCTCCGTCATGCCGGTCTCCCGCGCGGCTTCCCGCAACGACATTTCCCTGAGCTTCAGCAACTCGATCGCCTTGCGCTGCCCCTCCGGCAACTCCCTGAGGAGCGCCCGCACCCGCTCGGCGTCCAGCGCCACGCCTTCTTCCCTCTTCGTCGCGAGCGCGTCGGAGGTTTCATCGACGTCATCGAGATTTGTCGTCCTCCCCGTCTCGCGCCAGCGCCGGCGCATCGCGTCGGTTCCCCTGAACCGCAGGATTCCGAGCAGAAACGGCAGGAACGGACGCGCGGGATCGTACAGATGGCGCGAGGCATGCAGGGCCAGCAGCGCTTCCTGCACGGCGTCCTCGATGTCGGCGGGCGCGGCCCGCGGCCAGCGGGCACGGGCGGCGCGGCGCAGCGGGGCCAGCACCGCGACGAGGAGACGGTGGTATGCGGCGGCGTCGCCCGCCTGCGCCGCCGCCATCCATTCCCGCCAAGCCCGATCCTCTTCCCCCACGCGCGACCCCGCCATTTCCGAACCGCCGTGGCGGAGGGTGTGGCCGGCGGTGCAGCCGTTGTCCACCCGGACGGCAACGCGAGGCAACGCCATCGTCCGCGAGAAGGGATCGCCCGGCGTCGCCGGCGAGGCTCGCCACGCCTGCGCCCGCAGGCTGTAAGATTTGATGTGGATCAACGCGCCCGGCCCCGGAGCGCGAGCAGATTAGCTTGCGCTAATCCGGGGTGGATCATGCTCATCGACCTGCAGGCCTATCGCGACACGCCGCTGAACACGGCGCCCTATTCGCATCTCGTCGTTCCCCGCTTCCTGCCA
>JAJYFW010000066.1 GCA_021785335.1 Pseudomonadota bacterium | reverse complement strand
TTCGCGGCGGGCGCGCTGGTGGCGTTCTTCTCCGCGACGCAGGACATCGCGATCGATGCGTGGCGCATCGAGACCTTCCCCGCGGACCGGCTGGGGGTGGCGACGGCGGCCTATGTCTGGGGCTACCGCGCGGCGATGCTGGTCTCCGGCGCCGGCGCGATCGTGCTCGCGGGCGCGCTGGGCTGGCGCGGCTCGCTGCTGGCGATGGCGGCGCTGATGGCGGCGTGCATGCTGGTCACCTGGTTCGCGCCGGAGCCGCGCGTGCCCGCGGCCGAGCATCGCCACGGCTTCGCGGGCCGGCTGCGCGAGGGCGTGGTGGAGCCGCTCAGGGAGTTCGCCTCGCGGCGCGGCGCGTGGGTGATGCTGGGCTATGTGGGGCTGTTCAAGCTCGGCGAGGCGTTCGCGGGGGTGATGCTGCCGGCGTTCTACCAGGCGCTGGGGTTCAACCGGGCGGCGGTGGCGCTGGCGATGGGGCCGCTGTCGCTGCCGGCCTCGCTGGCGGGGATCACCATCGGCGGCTGGCTGGTGGCGCGGATCAGGCTCGGCCCGGCGCTGATCGTGACCGGGTTCCTGCAGATGGCGCTGATGGGCCTCTACGTGGTGCTGGCCTACCACCCGGCGCACGGGCTGCTCTACGCGACCTCGGTCACGGAATCCTTCGTCGAGAGCCTCGCGGACGCGGCGTACCTCACCTACCTCTCGGTGCTCTGCGCGCCGGCGTTCACGGCGACGCAGTACGCGCTGCTGAGCTCGCTGGCGCCGCTGCCGGCGCGCACGCTGGGCGGGCTTTCCGGGTTCATGGCGGCGGCGCTGGGGTGGAAGCTGTTCTATTCCGTGGCCGTGCTCTCCTCGCTGCCGGGGATGGCGCTGATGCTTATCATCCTGCGCTGGTACCCGCCGCGGCCGTGGCAGCGGGGCTGAACTCTACACTGGAATAGGCGGACGAGCGGACGGACGGATGGCCCCTAAAGGGGGCCATCCGCTCCGTCCGCCCCCCTGTCCCTGCGGATGGTCCGCGTTCCGTCCGCCTTCGTCCGCCCTTGTCCGCCCTGGCTTTTTTCCCATCCGCCCGGGGGTGTTCGTTGCGCGCCCGGTCCTGTCCGCCTGGGGTGGGGCGGACGAAACCGCCCCCGTAACGAACCCGCGCCCCCACGCGGCCCTTGATCGGCATGCCGGCGGGATGCGATTCCGGCGGGGAAATCGCAACCAAGGTGTCCCGATGCCCCGAGGCAGGCGAGCGACCCCGGAGAGCAGCACAGCCGGCGCGGCGGACACCGGCTGGGAGGGCCTGCGCCTCTCCATCCGCATCGACCTGCCCGGCGGCGGGCGCGTCGGGCCGGGCAAGGTGGCGCTGCTGGAGGCGATCGGGCGGGAAGGCTCGATCTCGGCCGGCGGGCGGGCGCTGCGCATGTCCTACCGCCGCGCCTGGGCGCTGGTGGAGGAGCTGAACGCGGCGCTGGGCACGGCGCTGGTGGTGGCCGCCGCCGGCGGCGCGGGCGGCGGCGGGGCCAGGCTCACGCCGGCGGGGGCGGCGCTGGTCGCCGGCTACCGCGCGATCGAGCAGGGGGCGACCGCGCTCGCCGCAAGGCAGCTTGCCGCGCTCGCGCTGGACGCAACCGCGCCGAAAGCGTAAGGCGCGGCCCGTCTTTAGCGGCGCCCGCACCGGGGGCCACCACCAGACGGAGACCAGTTCATGAGCTATCGGGTCGCGGTTGTCGGCGCCACGGGCGCGGTCGGGCGTGAGATGCTGAAGACGCTGGCGCAGCGCAACTTCCCCGTGCGCGAGGTGGCGGCGCTGGCCTCCGGCCGCTCCGTGGGCCAGGAAATCTCCTTCGGCGAGCGGACGCTCTCGGTCGCGAGCCTGGAGAAGTTCGACTTCGCCGGCTGGGACATCGGCCTCTTTTCGCCCGGCGCCTCGGTCTCTGCGGTGCACGCGCCGCGCGCCGCCGCCGCCGGGTGCGTGGTGATCGACAACACCAGCCAGTTCCGCATGGAGCCCGACGTGCCGCTGGTGGTGCCGGAGGTGAACCCGGAGGCGCTCGGGCGGATCAAGCGCGGCATCGTCGCCAACCCCAATTGCTCCACCATCCAGATGGTGGTGGCGCTGAAGCCGCTGCACGACCGCTTCCGCATCCGCCGCGTGGTGGTCGCCACCTACCAGTCCACCTCCGGCGCGGGGAAGGAGGCGATGGAGGAGCTGATGGCGCAGACCCGCGCCTCGCTGGTGCACGACCCGATCGTGGTGGAGCAGTTCACCAAGCAGATCGCCTTCAACGTCATCCCCCACATCGACCGCTTCATGGACGACGGCTCGACCAAGGAGGAGTGGAAGATGGCGGCGGAGACCCGCAAGATCCTCGACCCCGACATCAAGGTGATCGCCACCTGCGCGCGCGTGCCGGTGTTCATCGGCCATGCCGAGGCGGTGCACGTGGAGTTCGAGCGCAAGGTGACGGCGGCGGCGGCGCGCGAGATCCTGCGCGAGGCGCCGGGCGTGCAGGTGGTGGACCGGCGCGAGGACGGCGGCTACGTCACGCCCCTCGAATCCCAGGGCGAGGACGCGACCTTCGTCTCGCGCCTGCGCGAGGACCCGACGGTGGAGAACGGGCTCGCCTTCTGGTGCGTCGCGGACAACCTGCGCAAGGGCGCGGCGCTGAACGCGGTGCAGATCGCCGAGGTGCTGGTGGCGCAGGCGAAGCGCGGCGAGGGCGTGCTGGCGAAGCGCGCGGCATAGCGCCGGGGCGCGGCCGTGTCGGGGGCGACGGCAGCCTGGCTCTGGCTCGCCGGGGCCGGGGTGATGGAGATCGTGTGGGTCGTCTTCCTCAAGGCGAGCGACGGGTTCACGCGGCTCGCGCCCTCGGCGGCGGTGGTGGCGAGCCTGGCGCTGTCCTTCTTCTTCATGTCGCAGTCATTGAGGGTGCTGCCGATGGGCACCGTCTATGCCGTCTGGACCGGCATCGGCGCGGCGGGCGGCATCGCCTGGGGCATCCTGGTGCTGGGCGAGCCCGCGGGGGCGGCAAGGCTGGTATGCCTGGCGCTCATCCTGGGCGGGGTCGCGGGGCTCAAGCTGCTGTCGTGAGCCGGCGGATGGCGGCCCGCGCATGCGTTGACCCCGTGGGGAAACGTGCCTAAGTCCGAGCCGCAACAAAGCGAGGTTGCCAGCGATGGCTGATGTGCGCGAGGCGCTGATGAGCGGGCGCAACAGCGAGGGGGCGCGGGTGCGCCGGCCGCTGTCGCCCCACCTGCAGGTCTACCGGCCGCAGATCACCTCCACCCTCTCGATCATGCACCGCATGGCCGGCGTGGCGCTGGCGGTGGGCACGCTGCTGTTCGTCTGGTGGCTGGCGGCGGCGGCAAGCTCGGACGCGGCGTTCGCCCTCGTCGCCGGGCTGATGGGCTCGGTGGTCGGCTGGGTGGTGATCGCGGGCTTCACGCTGGCGCTCTGGTATCATTTCTGCAACGGCCTGCGCCACCTGTGGTGGGACGCCGGGCGCGGGTTCGAGCTTTCCGAGGTGCACGCCACCGGCAAGCTCGTGGTCGGCGCCTCCCTGGTGCTGACGGTGCTGACCCTGGTCGCGGGAGCGGCAATGCGATGAGCAACCCCACGCACGGCCAGCAGGCCGCGATCATGCGCTCGATGCTCGGGCGCGCGCGCGGGCTCGGCTCCGCGAAGTCCGGCACCGGGCACTGGTGGGCGCAGCGGCTCACCGCCGTCGCGCTCGTGCCGCTCGGGGTCTGGTTCGTCATCGGCGCGATCGCGCATGCCGGCGCGAGCCGGGCGGGGATCGCGCAGTGGATCGGCGGGCCGGTGACGGCGACGCTGATGCTGGCGCTGATCGCCTGCATGTTCCAGCACATGCAGCTCGGCCTGCAGGTGGTGATCGAGGACTACGTGCACAGCGAGTCCTGCCGCGTGGCGACGCTGCTGGCGATGAAGGCGGCGACCGCGCTGCTCGCGATCCTCGCGGCCGTCTCGGTGCTCAAGATGGCGCTTGCCGGCTGATGCGCGCCACCTCGACCAACCGAGCCTGACGATTTCGGAGCCGTTGCGATGAACATGATGAGCAAGCCTTCCCGCGGCGCCTACCAGGTGATCGACCACACCTACGACGTGGTGGTGGTCGGCGCCGGCGGCTCCGGCCTGCGCGCGACGCTGGGCATGGGGGCCGCGGGGCTCAAGACCGCGTGCATCACCAAGGTGTTCCCCACGCGCAGCCACACCGTCGCGGCCCAGGGCGGCATCGCCGCCTCGCTCGGCAACATGAGCGAGGACGAGTGGCGCTGGCACATGTACGACACCGTGAAGGGGTCGGACTGGCTCGGCGACCAGGACGCGATCGAGTACATGTGCCGCGAGGCGGTGCCGGCCGTCTACGAGCTGGAACATTACGGCGTGCCGTTCTCGCGCACCGAGGACGGGCGGATCTACCAGCGCCCGTTCGGCGGGCACATGAAGGACTTCGGCGCATCCCCCGCCCAGCGCGCCTGCGCCGCGGCGGACCGCACCGGCCACGCGATCCTGCACACGCTCTACCAGCAGAGCCTGAAGCACGAGGTCGAGTTCTTCGTCGAATATTTCGCCCTCGACCTGATCATGGACGAGGACGGCGCCTGCCGCGGCGTGATGGCGTGGTGCCTGGAGGACGGCACGATGCACCGCTTCCGCGCCCAGAGCGTGGTGCTCGCGACCGGCGGCTACGGCCGCGCGTTCCTCTCCTGCACCTCCGCGCACACCTGCACCGGCGACGGCGGCGGCATGGTGCTGCGCGCCGGGCTGCCGTGCCAGGACATGGAGTTCGTGCAGTTCCACCCCACCGGCATCTTCCCCGCCGGCTGCCTGATCACCGAGGGCGCGCGCGGCGAGGGCGGCTACCTCACCAACGCCGAGGGCGAGCGCTTCATGGAGCGCTACGCGCCGACGGCGAAGGACCTGGCGAGCCGCGACGTCGTCTCGCGCTCCATGACGATCGAGATCAACGAGGGGCGCGGCTGCGGTCCGCACAAGGACCACATCATGCTGCACCTCGAACACCTCGGCGCCGACCTGCTGCACGAGCGCCTGCCCGGCATCTCCGAGACGGCGCGGGTGTTCGCGGGCGTGGATGTGACGAAGGCGCCGATCCCGGTGCTGCCCACCGTGCACTACAACATGGGCGGCATCCCCACGAACCTGCACGGCGAGGCGCTGCGCCCGACCGGGACCGACCCGGACGCGGTGGTGCCGGGGCTGATGGCGGTGGGCGAGGCGGCCTGCGTTTCCGTCCACGGCGCCAACCGGCTCGGCTGCAACTCGCTGCTCGACCTCGTCGTGTTCGGCCGCGCGGCGGCGCATCGCGCGGCACAGACGCTGAAGCCGGGTGCCGCGCAGCGGCCGCTGCCGGCGGGCGCGGGCGAGGCCTCGCTCGACCGGCTGGACGCGGCGCGCCACGCCAAGGGGGGCACGCGCGTCGCCACCCTGCGCGAGCGGATGCAGCGCACGATGCAGGGCCACGCCGCCGTGTTCCGCACCTCCAAGTCGCTCGCCGAGGGCGTCGCGCGGATGCGCGAGGTCTGGCAGGGCCTCGCCGACATGTCCGTCGCGGACCGCGGGCTGGTCTGGAACTCCGACCTCGTCGAGGCGATGGAGCTCGAGAACCTGATGGGCAACGCCATGGCCACGATGGTCGGTGCCGAGGCCCGCCACGAGAGCCGCGGCGCCCACGCGCACGACGACTTCCCGGAGCGCGACGACCACGAGTGGATGAAGCACACGCTGGCCTGGTGCGACGGCGAGGGCGCCGTGCGGCTCGCCTACCGGCCGGTGCGGATGCAGACGCTGACCAACGAGGTCTCCGTCATTCCTCCCAAGAAGCGCGTTTACTGATCGGAACGTTCCATGGTCGAGTTCGCCCTTCCAGCCAACAGCCGCGTCACCGCGGGGACCACGCATCCGGCGCCGTCGGGTGCGAAGAACACGCGGACCTTCCGCATCTACCGGTGGAACCCGGACGACGGGAAGAACCCGCGCACGGATGTCTACACGGTGGACATGGACCACTGCGGCCCGATGGTCCTGGACGCGCTGATCAAGATCAAGAACGAGATCGACCCGACGCTGACCTTCCGCCGCTCCTGCCGCGAGGGCATCTGCGGCTCCTGCGCGATGAACATCGACGGCACCAACACGCTCGCCTGCCTCAAGCCGATCGACGAGGTGAAGGGCGAGGTGAGCATCAACCCGCTGCCGCACATGCCGGTGGTGAAGGACCTGGTGCCCGACCTCAGCGGCGCCTACGCGCAGTTGCGCTCGATCGACCCGTGGCTGAAATCCGACACGCCGCCGCCGCCGGACGCGGAGCGGCTGCAGAGCAAGGAGGAGCGCGAGAAGCTGGACGGGATGTGGGAATGCATCCTGTGCTTCTGCTGCTCCACCGCCTGCCCGTCCTACTGGTGGAACGGCGACCGCTATCTCGGCCCCGCGGTGCTGCTCGCGGCCTATCGCTGGATCGCCGACAGCCGCGACGAGCGCACCGGCGAGCGGCTCGACGCGCTGGAGGATCCGTTCAAGCTCTATCGTTGCCACACCATCATGAACTGCACGCAGACCTGCCCCAAGGGCCTCAACCCCGGCAAGGCGATCGCGAAGATCAAGACCCTGATGCTCGAGCGTCAGGTCTAGGGCCGGGGGCAGGGCGCCGCGCCTCGATGTATGACGGCCCGGCGGTAACGCAAGCCGAGCGGCGCCGCGCCTGGATCGACTCGCTCTTCGTCGACCACGCGATCTTCCGCCTCGCCTGGTCCAACGTCGCCGAGGTGGTGCCGGGCCGGCTCTGGCGCGGCAACCACCCCACGCCTGGGCGGCTGCGCCGGCTCAAGCGCGAGCTCGGGCTGCGCACGGTGATCAACCTGCGCGGCCACCGGCGCTGCGGCTCCGACGCGCTGTCGCGGGAGGAGGCGCGGCGGCTCGGCCTGGTGCACATCGACATGGCCTTCGAGAGCCGCGGCGCGCCGCACCGCGAGCGCATCCTGCGCCTTCACGACATCTGGCGCTCGGTCGAGACGCCGGCCTTCATGCACTGCAAGTCGGGCGCGGACCGCGCGGGGCTGGCGGCGGGGCTGGTGCATCTGTTCGATGGCGGCACGAGCGCCGATGCGCTGGCGGAACTCACCTGGCGGCGCGGGCATTTCTCCCGCTCGCCCACCGGCATCCTGGATGCGTTCTTCCATCTCTACGCGACACGGGCCGAGGGAAGGCTGCCGTTCCTCGACTGGGTGCGCGACGAATACGACGAGCAGGCCCTGCGCGCCTCCTTCCACGCTGGCGGGCTGGCGACGTTCCTCAACGACCACGTGCTCGGCCGGGAGTGAGCGGCCGGCCGCCCGGCCGCGCGGCGTTTCCCCGCCGCGCCCTCGCAGGCTAGGATCGCGCCATCGCGGCGGCATGCGGGAGACGGTCATGAAGGTCCAGGTCTGCATCATCGGCGGCGGACCCTCCGGGTTGCTGCTGTCGCAGCTGCTGCACCTCAAGGGCATCGCGACCGTCGTGCTGGAGAAGCACACGCGCGAGCACGTGCTCTCGCGCATCCGCGCGGGCGTGCTGGAGCACGGCTTCGCGGCGCTGATGCGCGAGGCGCAATGCGGCGAGCGGATGGACCGCGAGGGCGAGATCCACCACGGCTTCTTCATCGCCCACGGCGGCGGGCGGATGGACCGCGTGGACCTGCACAGATATTCCGGCGGCAACTCGGTCATGGTCTACGGCCAGACGGAGCTCACGCGCGACCTCTACGACGGGCGGGAGAAATCCGGCGCGCCGACGGTGTTCGAGGCGCAGGACGTGGCGCTGCACGACCTCGCCTCCGACCGCCCCTTCGTCACCTGCCGCCGCAACGGCGAGACGTTGCGCGTCGATTGCGACTACGTGGTCGGCGCCGACGGGTTCCACGGCGTGAGCCGCAGATCCATCCCCGCCGGCGTGCTGCGCGAATACGAGCGCGTCTATCCGTTCGGCTGGCTCGGCGT
>JAJYFW010000065.1 GCA_021785335.1 Pseudomonadota bacterium | reverse complement strand
GATCTGGCCGCCGGCGCCCGGCCTGCACGAGGGGCAGACCCTGGCCGAGGCGCGCGCGATCCTGCCGGACCTCGAGGTGCTGCCGGCGGCCCCGGAGGCGGACGCCTTGGCGCTGGAGGCCCTGGCGCAAGCGGCGACGCGCTTCACCCCGATGGCCGCCGCCGACCCGCCGGACGGGCTGTGGCTCGACCTCACCGGCTGCGCGGCGCTCTGGCCGGACGAGACGGCGATGCTGCGGGCGATCGCCGCCTGGCTCGCGATCCCGGCACGTCTCGCGCTCGCCGGCACCACCGGGGCGGCCTGGGCGCTGGCGCATGCGCCGGACGGGCCGGACCTGCGCGCCTGCCCGCCGGGCGGGGAGGCGAAGGCGCTGGCCCGGCTCTCCCCCGCCCTGCTGCGCATCCCGCCGCGCGCGGTCGCGGGGCTGCGCCGGGTGGGGCTGCGGGAGGTCGCGGCGCTGGCGCGCATCCCCCGCGCCGCGCTGACCACGCGCTACGGGAAGGAGGTGGTGCGCCGGCTCGGCCAGGCGCTGGGAGGCGAGGAGGAACCGATCGCCTGGCCGCCGCCGGCGCCCGCCTGGGAGGAGCGGCTGGATTTCGCGGAGCCGGCGACGACAGCCTCGACCTTCGAGCGCGCGCTCCTGCATCTCGCGGGGCGGCTTTGCGAACGCCTCGCCGCCGGCGGCCTCGGCGGGCTGCGGTTTTCCGCGCTGTTCCGGCGCACCGACGCCACCGCCGCGCGGCTTGCCGTCGGCACCGCGCGGCCGATGCGCGACGCCGCCCGCCTCGCGCGGCTGTTCGCGATGCAACTCGACACGCTCGACCCCGGGCTCGGCATCGAAACGTTGTCGCTGGCGGCGGAAGCGCTGGAGAAGCTCGCGCCGCGCCAGGCGCTGCTCGGCCACGAGGCGCGCGCCGCCGACCTCGCCGCGCTGGCGGATTCGCTGGCGGTGAGGCTGGGGCAGGCGCGGCTGTGGCGCCCGGCGCCGCGCGCGAGCCACGTGCCGGAGCGCAGCCTCGCGCGGACAGGCGTGATGCAGGCGCCCGCCTGGCCTGCCCCCGCGACGCCGCGCCCGCTGCGCCTGCTGGCACGGCCGGAGCCGATCATGGCGACGGCCCCGGTGCCGGATGCCCCGCCGCTGCAATTCCGCTGGCAGGGAACCCTGCACCGCGTCCGCGCCGCGAGCGGGCCGGAGCGCATCGCCGCGGAATGGTGGCGCGACGGCGCCGACCCGGACCGCCTCCGCGATTATTACTGTGTCGAGACGATAGACGGCGCGCGCTGCTGGCTGTTCCGCGCCGGGCTGCACGGCACGCCGCGCCCGCCGCGCTGGTTCCTGCACGGGTTCTTCGCGTGAGGCGCCGATGCCTGCCTATGCCGAGCTCGTTGTCGCGACCCCCTTCTCCTTCCTGCGCGGCGCCAGCCATGCCGCGGAGCTGGTGGCGCGCGCGGCGGAGCTCGGCATCGCGGCGCTGGGCATCGCGGATCGCAACACGGTCGCCGGCGTGGTGCGCGCCCATGCCGCGGCGCGCGAGCTGGGGCCCGGCGCCCCGCGCATCCTGCCCGGCGCGCGCCTGGTCTTCGCCGACGCCACGCCCGACCTCGTGCTGCTGCCCAGGGACCGCGCCGCCTGGGGCCGGCTGACCGCCCTGCTCTCCCGTGGCAAGGCCCAGGGGCGCAAGGGGGCGCGCAAGGGCGAGTGCACGCTGTTCCTCTCCGACCTCGCGGCCGCGGCGGAGGGCCAGGCGGCGATCCTGATCCCGCCCATGGATGGGCAGTTCGATCCGAAACCGTTACAAAAACTGTTCGGCCGCGACCTCTCGCTCGCCGCCATCCGCCACTGGCGCGACGACGACGCGCGCCGGCTGCGCCACCTCGCTGCCATCGGCATCCCGCTGCTCGCGACCGGCGATATCCTGATGCACGCGCCGGAGCGCCGGCCGCTCGCCGACGTGCTCGCCTGCATCCGCGAGGGCACGACGCTGGAACAGGCGGGACTGCTGCTCGCGGCGCACGCCGAGCGGCACCTCAAGCCGCCCGCGGAGATGGCCCGCCTCTTCGCGGCCTGCCCCGAGGCGATCGCGCGCACGATGGCGGTCGCGGATTCCTGCCGCTTCTCGCTCGACCAGCTTGCCTACGAATATCCCGACGAGCCGGTGCCGCCTGGCCGCACGCCGGACGGGCATCTCGCGGCCCTCGCCTGGGAGGGGGCGGCGCGGCGCTGGCCGCAAGGCGTGCCGGAGAACGTGCGCGCGACGATGCGGAAGGAACTCGCGGTCATCGCGGAGCTTGGCTACGCGCGGTATTTCCTCACCGTCCACGACATCGCGGGTTTCGCCCGCGCCCGCGGCATCCTCTGCCAGGGGCGCGGCTCGGCCGCCAACTCCGCGGTTTGTTACGCGCTCGGCATCACCGCCGTGGACCCGACGAAGATCGAGCTGCTGTTCGAGCGCTTCATGTCGGCGGAGCGGCGCGAACCGCCGGACATCGACATCGACTTCGAGCACGAGCGGCGCGAGGAGGTGATCCAGTACATCTACAAGCGTTACGGCCACGACCGCGCGGCGATCGCGGCGACGGTGATCCATTTCCGCTCCCGCCGCGCGGTGCGCGAGGTGGGCAAGGTGATGGGCCTGTCGGAGGACGCGACGGCCGCCCTCGCCGCCGAAAGCTGGAACCCCGGCGCAGGAGAATGGGGCGACGTGCCGTGGCCGGACGAGCGGCTGCGGGCGATCGGGCTCGACCCCGCGAGCCCGGCGCTCGCGCGCACCGTGGCGCTGGCGCGCGAGATCATGGGCCTGCCGCGCCACCTCTCCCAGCATGTCGGCGGCTTCGTGCTGACGCGCGGCATTCTTTCCGAGACCGTGCCGATCGGGCCGGCCGCGATGGCGGGGCGGTTCTTCATCGAGTGGGACAAGGACGACATCGACGAGCTCGGCATCATGAAGGTGGATGTGCTGGCCCTCGGCATGCTGAGCTGCATCCGCAAGGCGTTCGCGATGCTGCGCGCGCGGGGCATCCCGCTCGACGACCTCGCCGCGATCCCGCAGGACGACCCGCTCGTCTATGCCATGCTTTGCCACGGCGACAGCGTCGGCGTGTTCCAGGTGGAGAGCCGGGCGCAGATGAACATGCTGCCGCGGCTGGCGCCGCGCTGTTATTACGACCTCGTGATAGAAGTGGCGATTGTCCGGCCGGGCCCGATCCAGGGCGACATGGTCCACCCCTATCTGCGCCGCCGGCAGGGGCTGGAGACGCCCGACTACCCCGCCCCCGACCCCGCGCACGGCCCGCCCGACGAGCTTGCCCGCGTGCTCGGG
This sequence comes from Pseudomonadota bacterium, assembly GCA_021785335.1. The sequence goes on along the minus strand of JAJYFW010000065.1, from coordinate 4,681 downwards.
CGCACGCTGGGCGTGCCGCTGTTCCAGGAACAGGCGATGCGCATCGCGATCGAGGCCGCGCGCTTCACGCCGGAGGAGGCGAACCGCCTGCGCCGCTCCATGGCGACGTTCCGCAACCTCGGCACCATCCGCGTCTTCCGCGACAAGATGGTGGAGGGGATGGTGGCGCGCGGCTACGAGCGCGACTTCGCCGAGCGCTGCTTCCACCAGATCGAGGGGTTCGGCACCTACGGCTTCCCGGAGAGCCACGCGGCGAGCTTCGCGCTGCTCGTCTATGTCTCGGCCTGGATCAAGTGCCACCACCCGGCGGTGTTCGCGGCCGCCCTGCTCAACGCGCAGCCGATGGGCTTCTACGCGCCGGCCCAGATCGTGCGCGACGCGCGCGAGCACGGCGTGCCGGTGCTGGGGGTGGACGCGCAGGCGAGCGCCTGGGACTGCGCCGTGGACGAGGCCGGCTGCCTGCGCCTCGGCCTGCGGCTGGTCGACGGGTTCCGCGAGGAATGGGCGGAGCAACTCGTCGCGGCGCGCGGCGCCGGCTTCGCGGACTTCGCCGCGCTCGCGCGCGCGGTGCCGCGAGCGGCATTGGTCGCGCTCGGCGAGGCGGACGCGCTCGGCGGCCTGGGCGGCGCGCGGCGCGAGGCGCTGTGGTCGGCCCAGGGTTGGCGAGGGGGAGGCTGGCGGGAAGCGGAACGACCGCTGCTGCCGGAGGACGATGCGTCCCCCTCGGCGCTGCGCCTGCCGCCGCCGGCCAGGGCGGAGGCGGCGATCGAGGACTATCGCAGCACCGGCCTTTCGTTGCGCGGGCATCCGCTGGGTTTCCTGCGCGCGGGGCTGGCGGCGGATGTCGTGACCTGCGCGCGGGCCGCTGTCGCCGCGGACGGAACGTTCCTCGCGGTGAGCGGCCTGGTGCTGATCCGCCAGCGCCCGGGCAGCGCCAACGGCGTCGTCTTCGCGACCATCGAGGACGAGAGCGGCATCGTGAACGTGGTGATCTGGCCCGATGTTTCGGCGCGCTGCCGCGCCGCCCTGCTGGGCGCGCGGCTGCTGCGCGCGGAGGGCCATGTCCAGCGCTGGCAGGGCGCGGGCGGGATCGCGGTGGTGCACCTGGTGGCGACCCGCCTCGAGGATGAGAGCGCGGCGCTGGCCCGGCTCGACGCCCAAGCCGGCGGCGGCGAACTGCCCCGCTCGCGCGATTTCCGCTGAAGCACAGCATCGCGGAATGATGCCGCCCTTATATAGAGTGCAATGCGGGCGAGACCCGGCGGAGCCGGACCGGACGATGCCGCCGCGCCGATCGGCTCCCGGTGGTGGCCGCGAGGGGCGCATTGGCGCAAAGGCCACGCACCATCTCACCCGATGGAGAACGACTCTGAAAAGTTCCGGCCAAGGCACATCCCGTTGAAACGCCGCTTTCATCTCCTAAACTGGACAGGCTTGCAACGACTGTTTTCCTATTTTATCTCTTATTTCCTATTACTTTCGGGCATCGCGCCTCAAATCACCGATTGGCGAGACGACTTAGCGACGATTTCATGTTTTTGAGACAAATTAACGAAGGATTCCGCTTGCGCCAAACCCTACCTTCCGGTAATAAGCTGTTCGACAAACTTTACGAGGGAGCCGTCATGAAACCCGGAACACTTTCCAAGCTGATGCTTGGCGGCTTGCTGGCAGTGGGCGTTGGGGCGTTGGCGCCGAGCGCCTATGCACTGCCGAGTAACCAGAACACTCTCCTGACGAACTACGTCAACGTGCAGATAATTACCGCATCCCAAACCGGTAGTATCGTAAGCATTGCCGAAGGTACGACCTATTATATTGGAATTGACCCCTCCGGTACTACGATTTTCAGCACAAGCGCGTTTACCGGAGCGCTTTTCGGTCTTGACGCCATTAACGTGACGGATGGCCCCGCGTTTCCCAGTACGCCGCCGTCTGCCTACTCGTCCGCATCGGCGCTTGACGTTACGGGCCTTAGCCCTGTTACCCTGTCGGACACTCTCAATATTTTCACGGGCGCGGCAGGGTTCAATGTGCCATCGGTGCCTCCGATAGCGCTTCTAACAAACCAGCTCTCGCCAACGAGCGCCACCACTTCGTCCGGCGATCTGATTAAAACCTATGGGTGCGCGACGGACACCTCGGTAAATGATTGCTTGGGCACAGGGGTCCTGACCCCGACCAGCACCATAACCGATACCATGATCTCAAATCTTCAGGGCAATAGTTCGAGCGCTCTCGTTTCTTCGCTGCCGACGAGTTATACTTTGGGTAATGTTTCGTCGGTGTCTCTCAACTACAAGGATGCCGTGAATTTTACCGTCTCGACCAAGTTGCAAACTGTCCCCGAGCCGTTCTCCATGTCCCTGATGGCGGTCGGGCTCCTCGGTCTCACCATCGTCTATCGCCGCCGCAGCCGCGCCTGAGGCAAGCGACACTCCCGATACGGAAAAGGCCCCGCAAGGGGCCTTTTTCATGTCCGCCGTACGGCGCGCCGCCGCCGCCCATCCTATTCTCGCCACATTCCTCGACAAACTCCCCCCGTCCTTTCCACTCCGCCTTCCCGCCGTTCCTTTGGTCCATCGCGCCTATTCCAGGAGACACCCCCTCATGTTCGCCCGACCGATGACCAGTCGCGCCGCGTTGGCGCGCCGTATCCTGCCTCATCTCATGGCTTCCGTTCTCTTCGCGACCCCGGCCCTCGCGGCGCAGCCGGCCGTGCAGCCCACCGCCCCGAAGCCCCTACGCAAGCTCGCCCGCGCGCGCGTTCACCATCGCCCGTCGCGCGCCACCGTCGCCCCCTATCTCGCGGACGGCCAGGCGCGGCTGCTCCACGCCGCCTTCTGGCGGCCCGAGGGTGCGTGGCGCCCGGCGCGTCTCGGCTGGGAGCAGATCGGCCTCGCCTCCTGGTATGGCGGTCCCGCCTGGCAGGGGCGCCGCACCGCCTCCGGCACGCCGTTCAACGAGCATCGGCTCACCGCCGCGCACGCCACCCTGCCGCTGGGCTCGCGCGTCCTCGTCACGGACCCCGCGACCGGACGCTCCGTGGTCGTTACCATCACCGACCGGCCGGGCACGCGCAGCCGCATCATCGACCTCTCGCGCGCGGCCGCCGCGAAGCTCGGTATCCTCAACGCGGGTGTCGCCAGGGTCGAGATCTCCCTCCTATAGTGAGGGCATGACCCCCACCGTCGGCGCGACCGCGCTTCCCGCCGGCACCGGCGTCGCCCTCGCTTCCGGCGAGCGGAAACCGGTCGAGGACCTCGCCCCCGGCGCGATCCTCGAGGGCGGGGCCGTGCTCACGTCGGTTGCGGAACTGCCGGGCGGCGCGGTGACCGACGCCGTGATCCTCGCCCCCGGGGCGCTCGGCCCAGGGTTGCCGTCCGTCCCGCTCGTCCTCTCGCCGTTGCAATGGATTGCCTTCGCCGACCGGCTCGCCCCGGCCGGCGCGCTCGTCAACGGCGACACCATCCGGCGCCTGCCCGCCGCTCCGCCGCAATGGTACGCGCTCGCCGCGGACCAGGCGGGGGCGCTGACGGCCGAAGGGGTGAGCCTGCCCCTGGCGGGCCCGCAGGGCTTCGCCGCCCGTTTCCGCCCGCTCCCCGCCGGCCCGGAGCTGGCGGCGCTCAGGGCCAGCCTGTGCCCGCCGCCACCGCTGCCCCTGCGCCTGATGCTGGGTTCGCAGGAACTGCCCGCCGTGCTCGGCACCGATCGCCTCGAGGTCACCCTCCCCGTCACGGACGGTGCGCCGATGACCGTGCTGCGTCTGGTCTCGCCACCGGGGCGGCCACGCGGCACGCTGGATTCGCGTCGTTTCGGCGTGGCCGTTCGCGGGGTCGAGCTCGACGGCAGGGCTATCGCCCTCGACGATCCCGGCTTCGGCGAAGGGTTCTACGCGGTCGAGCGCCACGACAACGCCGCTTGGCGCTGGACCAACGGCGATGCAACCCTCGCGCTGCCCCCATCCACGTCTGCGCGTGTGATGGTGCTGCACCTGACGTCCTGGCACACCCACCTGGAACCGGCCTAAGCGGGGAACCGGCCTAGGCGGGCCGCCTCGCGGCGACGTCGTTCGGGGCCGCCGGTCCGGCGGCCCCGCTCCGTCAAAGTTCAGGCGCGGCGCACGCCGTACATCTGCGGGAAGCCCATGCGGATGTCCTTGAGATACGTGCGATAGGCGGTCGGCTGCTGGTACATGCCGAGCGGCACGTAGGGCACGTCCTTCCAGAACACCTGCTGCATCTGCTCGCAGATCTTCTGCTGTGCCGCGACATTGGGCGCGTCGAGCCATGCCGTCATCAGCTTCTGCATCGATGGCATGGAGGGCCAGCCAAACCAGGCGTTCTTCCCGTTGCCCTGCAGGGCGACATTGGCGATCGGCATGATGTTGCCGATGCCGCCGAGGAAGGTGAAGAAGATGTTCCACCCGCCGTCGGCCGGCGGCTTCGTCACCGCGCGGCGCTGCACCACGGTGCCCCAGTCGAGCGACGCGAGGTCGACGTTGAAGCCCATCTTCTTCAGCACGTCGACACAGACCAGGCCCTCGGCGTTGATCACCGGGAAGTTGGTCGCCACCAGCACGGTGATCTTTTCGCCCTTGTAGCCGGCCTTCTCCAGCTCCGGCTTGAGGCTCGCCGGGTCCTTCACCCCGTGCGTCACGGCAACACCCGTGGTGGAGGCC
>JAJYFW010000064.1 GCA_021785335.1 Pseudomonadota bacterium | reverse complement strand
CCCAGGCGAGCGGCACGCATTCCGCGCCCGCCGCCTCCGCGACCGCCAGCGCGCCGGCGATGGGGACGGAGGCGGAACGCACCGCGGCGAACAGCGCGCCGCCGTCGGAGAGCGGTGGAAAGCCTCCCGGATGCAGGAAATCGTCGTACCGCGTCGGCAGCGGTGCGAAGGAATGGCTTTCGTGCAGGAACCCGCCCAGTGCCAGACGCATGCGTGTCGTACCCCCGTTGTCGGCGCGAGATTGGCTCCGCCTCGCCGGCGCGGCAAGCGCCCCCGGAGAGCGCACTCAGAGCGCGCCCATGGACATCGGGCGGCACCCCCGCCTAGCGTTGCGGTCGTGAAACTCTTCCATTCGCCCGACCACGCGCGCCACGCGCCCCGGTTCTTCCTCCAGCGCGGCACGGTGCGGCCGAACTTCGAGATACCCAGGCGCGCCGAGGTCTTGCTCGAAGCCGCCCGCGAAGCCGGCCTCGAGGCGATCGTGCCGCCGCCGGCGACGGTAGCGTCCCTCGCCGCGGTGCACACCCACCCCTACCTCGAGTTCCTCTGCGACGGGCACCGCGCCTGGTCCGAGCAGCCGGAGCCGGGGCCGGAGATCGTCGCCAACATCCACCCTTCCGCCGAGATGCTCGCGCAAGGCGGACGGCCCGGCGCCGGCGTCGTCGCGCGCGCCGGCTGGTTCACCGCGGATACCGCCTGCCCGGTCGGCGAGGGCACGTGGGAGGCGGCGATCGCGTCCGCCGGCTGCGCGCTCGCGGCGGTGGAGGAGGTCGCGGCGGGCCGGCACGCCTACGCGCTGTGCCGCCCGCCCGGCCACCACGCCTATGCGGCACGCGCCGGCGGGCATTGCTACATCAACAACGCGGCCCTCGCGGCCGAGCATCTGCGCCGGCAGGGCGCCGCGCGGGTCGCGATGCTGGATACCGACTCGCACCACGGCAACGGCTCGCAGGGGATCTTCTGGGAGCGTGGCGACGTGTTTTTCGCCTCCGTGCACGGCGACCCGGATTTCTATTACCCGTGGTATGTCGGCCGCGCGCAGGAGCGCGGCGCCGGCGCGGGGGAGGGTGCGAACCTCAACATGCCGCTCGCGCGCGGCAGCGGCGACGAGGCCTGGCTCGCCGCCATCGACGCGGGGCTCGACGCGATCCGCGCCTTCCGCCCGGAGGCGCTGGTGGTCAGCCTCGGCTTCGACGCGAGCGAGACCGAGCCGCTCGGCTTCCTCGCGGTCACCGCGGAGGGTTTCGCGCGCGCGGGCGAGCGCATCGGCGCCCTCGGCGTCCCGGCGACGCTGGTCCAGGAGGGTGGTTACAACACCGAAACCATCGGCACGCTGCTCGCGCGCTTCCTCGGGGCGATGGGATGACCGCCGCCTCATGACGATCGCCCCATGACCATCGCAAGGGTCCGGACCTTCGCCTTCGCCGGCATCGAGGCGGTGCCGGTCGAGATCCAGGTGCAGATCGCGCCGGGCCTGCCCGCCTTCCTCATCGTGGGCCTCGCCGACAAGGCGGTGACGGAGGCGCGCGAGCGGGTGCGCGCGGCGCTGATCGCGATGGGCCTCGCGCTGCCGCCCAAGCGCGTGCTGATCAACCTCGCCCCGGCCGACCTGGTGAAGGAAGGCAGCCACTACGACCTGCCGATCGCGCTCGCGGTGCTGGCGGCGATGGACGTGATTCCGGCGGAGGAAGTCTCGGGGTTCGCGGCGCTGGGCGAGCTTTCGCTCGACGGCGCGATCAATCCCGTGGCGGGCGTGCTGCCGGCGGCGATCGCGGCCTCGGCGCGCGACCTCGGCCTCGTCTGCCCGGCGCGACAGGGGGCGGAGGCGGCGTGGGCCGGGCGCATCGAGGTGCTGGCCGCCCCCGCGCTCCTTTCGCTGGTGAATCATTTCCGCGGCCTGCAGGTGCTCGACCCGCCGACGCCGGGCGAGGCCGCGGCGGCCGAGGCGGTGCGCGACATGACCGAGATCCGCGGCCTGGAGACGGCGCGCCGCGCGCTCGAGATCGCGGCGGCGGGGCGGCACAACATGCTGCTCGTGGGCCCTCCCGGCGCCGGCAAGTCCATGCTCGCCTCGCGCCTGCCCGGACTGCTGCCCGACCTCACCGCGCGCGAGGCGCTGGAGGTCAGCATGATCCATTCCCTCGCCGGCATGCTGGAGGAGGGCCGCCTCGTCGTCCGCCCGCCCTATCGCGACCCGCACCACGGCGCGAGCCAGGCCGCGCTGGTGGGCGGTGGGGCGCGGGCGCGGCCGGGCGAGATCTCGCTCGCGCATCGCGGCGTGCTGTTCCTCGACGAATTGCCGGAGTTTCCCCGCGCGGCGCTGGAGGCGCTGCGCCAGCCGCTTGAGGCCGGGCGCACCACCGTGGCGCGTGCTGCCGCCCACGTCACCTACCCCGCGCGGTTCCAGCTCGTCGCCGCGATGAACCCGTGCCGCTGCGGATATCTCTCGGATGCCGCGCGCGCGTGCAGCAAGGCGCCGCGCTGCGGCGAGGAATACCAGGGGCGGATCAGCGGGCCGTTGCTCGACCGTATCGACATCGCGATCGATGTCGACCCCGTGCCGCCCGCGGAACTGTCGCGCGCGCCGGCGGGCGAGCCCTCCGCCGCCGTCGCGGCGCGCGTGGCCGCGGCGCACGCGGCGCAGCGGGAGCGGTGGGGCGATGAGGGGCCGGCGAGCAACGCGGTCGCGGAACTAGGGGACCTGGAGGCGGAGCCGGACGCGCGCGCGCTGGCCGAGCAGGCCGCGGACCGGTTGCGCCTTTCCGCGCGCGGCTTCACGCGCACGCTCCGGGTCGCGCGCAGCATCGCGGATCTCGCGGGCGAGAGCGCCATCCGCCGCCATCATGTCGCCGAGGCGCTGGCCTACCGCCATCGCGCGCCGGCGCGACGGGCGCTTGCCTGAACGGGCGGGGCCGAGGACTACGCCAGCGCCACGCGCCGCGCCTGCGCCCGGTGCCAGAGCACGAGGGCGATGGCCGCCAGCACCGGCGGCACCACCGCGGCGTTGATGACACCCCAGCCCAGCCCCGCGAACAGCGCGCCGGAGGAGAGGCTGGTCAACGCCACCGTGCCGAACACCACCACGTCGTTCGCGAGTTGCGCGCGCACGCGCTCGCCCGCCGCGAAGCCCGTCGCCAGCAGCGCCGAGGCCGAGGTGAACATCAGGTTCCAGCCCAGCCCCAGCAGCATCAGCGCGATCGCGAAATGCGCGAAGCTCGGCGAGGCGAGCGACAGCGCGGCGCAGAGCAGCGTCACGACGCCGCCCATCAGGATGCAGAGATGGTGGCCGAGGCGCTGGATCACGCGGCCGGTGTAGAAGCCCGGCGCGTACATCGCGATCGCGTGCAGCTGGATGACGTGCACGCTGGCCGCGACGGTGAAGCCGCAGAGCTGCATCTGCAGCGGCACCGCCGCCATCACGATGTTCATCGAGCCGTAGGCGACGAGGCCGGCGATCACCGCGACGATGAAGATGGGCCGCGCGACGATGGTGCCGAGCGAGACGGGGCTCGCCGCGCGCGGCGGCGGCGGCGGCAGGTCCACCACCCACAGCACGCCGAGCGCGAACAGCGGCGGCAGCAGCAGGATGAGATAGGTGGCGAGGAACAGCGCCTGCGGCAGCAGAAGTTTCGTGTTGATGACGATCTCGGGCCCGAGGATCGCCGCGATCACGCCGCCGGCCATCACCAGCGAGACGGCGCGGGCATGCGCCTGCGTGGAGGCGACCTCGGCGGCGGCGAAACGGTATTGCTGGCCGATGCCGAAGCCGATCCCCATCGGGATGCTGCCCAGGCAGTAGATGAAGAAATCCTGCTTCCACACGCCGTAGGCGAAGGTGAGCACCGCGACCAGGGCCGCGATGGCGCCGGCGCGGAACCCCGCCTTGCGCCCGAAGCGCGAAAAGATGTAGCCGGCGGGCAGCGCCGCGAGCATGCTGGAGAGCATCTGGATCGCGTAGGGCAGCGTCGCCAGGCTCTTGTCGCCGGCCAGCTTGTGGCCGATCAGCACGCTCATCGCCACCTGGCCGACCGCCGAGGACTGGATCAGGGCCTGGCAGCAGAACAGCAGCCAGACGTTACGGTTCAGCCGCGTCGAAATGGCTCCACCCTCCCCGTGCGAGCGCGATTTCGGCGCCCCGTTCATCGAGCACCGTCACACAGGCGGGCGCGGCGCGGAAGCGCCCGACGCGCATGACCGGTGTGCCGCAGGCCGAAGCCGCCCGCTCCACCGCATCGAGCGCCCCGGGAGCGGCGGCAAACAGCAGCTCGTAGTCGTCCCCGCCGGTGATCCGGCGCGCGAGATGCCCCGGCCCCGCCGCTCGCGCCGCCGGCGAGGCCGGCACCAGCGCCGCCTCCACCACCGCGCCCAGCCCCGCCGCGCGGCAGAGATGGCCGAGGTCCTGCACCAGCCCGTCCGAGACATCCATCGCCGCGTGCGCGATGCCGACCAGGCGCCGCCCCAGCTCCAGCCGCGGCTGCGGCAGGCGGTAGCGACCGACCAGGAACCCGTCCGGGTCCGCCACCTCGCCACTCAACGCGAGCAGCCCGAGTGCCGCGTCGCCGATGGTGCCGGAGACCCAGACATCGTCCCCGTCGCGCGCGCCCGCGCGCCGCAGCACGGCATGCGCGGTGCCGAGGATGGTAAGCGAGACCGTGACAGGCCCCGGCGTGGAGGTGGAATCGCCGCCGAGCAGCTTGAGGCCGAACTCCGCCTGGTCGGCCGCGAGCCCGGCCGCGAAGCCCGCGAACCAGGCCTCGTCGGTGCTGCGCGGCACGGCGACGGTGAGAAGGTAGCCGAGCGGGCGCGCGCCCATCGCCGCGAGGTCCGAGAGGTTGGTGCGCAGCAGCTTGCGGGCGACCAGGTCCGGCGCTTCGCCCACCGGGAAATGCACGCCCTCAACCATGGCGTCGGCGGAGAGCACGAGCTGGCCGGGGATGGAGGCGAGCACCGCCGCGTCGTCGGTGAGGCCGAGCGCGCCCTCGCCGGCAAGCGGGGCGAAATGGCGCGCAATGCGCTGGAACTCGAGCGGCAGTTCCACGCTATGCGCCGGCGCCGAACTCGTCTGGCCGCAGCAGGCGCGCGAGCTTCTCCAGCACCGCGTTGGCCATGCCCGGCTCGTCGCCCGAGAGGAAGCCGTGCGCGACGTCGAGATATTCGTTGATCACCACCTTGGCCGGGGCGCCGGTGCCGTCGTGCAGCTCGGCCGCCCCGGCGCGCAGCACCGCGCGCAGAACGGGGTCGAGCCGCGCCAGCGGCCAGTCGGCGGCGAGTGTTTCGGCGATCATCCTGTCCAGCGTCTCGCCGTGCAGCGCCGCGGAACGGACGATGCGCGCGAACAACGCCACGTCCGCGTCCGGCACGCGCCCCTCATCGAATCCGCCCGCGCCGGGCGGTGAGCCCAAGCGATGGCGGACGAACTCGTCGATCACCGTCTCGGCGGAAATGCCGGCCTGCTCGCTCTGGTAGAGCGCCTGCACCGCCGCCGCGCGCGCCGCGGTGCGCCGCCGCGGGCGCACGGCCCTGGCTTCTGTCTCGCCACTCATGCGGCCCCCACCAGGCGCGCCGTCGCGAGCTGCTGCAGCGCGGCGACCGCGGCCTCGGCACCCTTGTTGTGGCCGTCGGCACCGGAGCGCGCGAGCGCCTGCGCCTCGGTGGCCACGGTCAGCAGGCCGTTGCCGAGGCACAACGAATGATGCAGCGCGACCCAGGTAAGCCCGGCCATCGCCTCGCGGCAGACGTGTTCGTAATGATCCGTCTCGCCCTTCACCACGCAGCCGAGCGCGACATAGGCGTCGAAGCGCTGGCGCCCACGCACCGCGAAGCCGATCGCGGCCGCGAGTTCCAGCGCACCCGCGACATCCATCACCTCGCTCGCCGCACCCGCCTCGGCAAGGATACGCAGCGCACCGTCGCGCAGCCCATCGACCACGGTCTTGTAGTAGGGGGCGCGCACCACCAGCACGCGCGGCAGCGCGCCGACCACCCTGGGCGCTCGCGGCAACGGCGCATCCTTCGTGCTCATCGCCCGCGCCTCACGCCGCCTCGATCGGGCGCTGGTCCACGACCTTGAGCCCGTAGCCCTCGAGCCCCACGATGGTGCGCGGCGTGCTGGTGAGGAGCACCATTTCCTTCACCCCGAGATCGAGCAGGATCTGCGCGCCGATGCCGTAGCTGCGCAGGTGCCGCGGCGGGCGCTCGGCACCGTCGAGCAGGCGCACGCGCTCGGACAGCGCGGCGGGGCTGCCGTCGCGCAGGATCACCACCGCCCCCCTGCCCTCCGCCGCGATCATCCTCATCGCCCCCGCGATCTTGGTGTGCATCGAACTGCCGACGAGGTCGCCCACGAGGTCGATCGCGTGCATGCGCACCAGCGCCGGCGCCGGTGCCGCGAGATCCCCGCGCACCAGCACGAGATGTTCCGCATGGTCATCGACGGTCGAGGCATAGACATAGAGACGCCAGGCGCCGCCGATCTCGTGCTCCAGCCTGCCCTCCTGCACCAGGCGGACCAGCTTCTCGGTGCGGCGGCGATAGGCGATGAGGTCGGCGATGGTGCCGATCTTGAGTCCCTGGCGTTGCGCGAAGGCAACGAGGTCCGGCAGCCGCGCCATGCTGCCGTCGTCGTTCATGATCTCGCAGATCACGCCGGCGGGGTTGAGGCCAGCGAGCCGCGCGATGTCCACCGCGGCCTCGGTATGGCCGGCGCGCACGAGCGCACCGCCCTCGCGCGCCATCAGCGGAAACACGTGGCCGGGCGTGACGATGTCGTTCGGCCCGCATTCCGGGTTGATGGCGACCGCGACCGTGTGCGCGCGGTCGTGCGCCGAGATGCCCGTCGTCACCCCCTCGCGCGCCTCGATCGAGACGGTGAAGGCGGTCTGGTGGCGCGCGCCGTTCGATGAACTCATCAGCGGCAGGTGCAGCTGCTCCACGCGATGCCGGGTGAGGGCGAGGCAGATCAGCCCGCGTGCGTGCCTGGCCATGAAGTTGATCGCGTCCGGCGTCGCGAATTGCGCGGGGACGACAAGGTCGCCCTCGTTCTCGCGGTCCTCGTCGTCGACGAGGATGAACATGCGGCCCTGCCGCGCCTCCTCGATCAGCTCCTCGGCGGAGGCGAGATAGTCGGAAAGGCTGCGCACCAGCTTCGTGTTCATGTCGGCCTCACCGTCCCATCATGCGCGCGACGTAGCGCGCCAGCATGTCGATTTCGATATTCACGCGCTCGCCCGGCCGCAGCGTGCCGAATCCGGTCACGGACGCGGTGTGCGGAATGACGTTGACGGCGAAACCATCGTCGTCCGCCGCGTTGACGGTGAGCGAGACCCCGTCCACCGCGACACTGCCCTTGACCGCGATGAAGCGTGCAAGCTCCGGCGGCACGCGGAACCGCCAGCGCGTCGAGCCCTCGTCCGCCACCGCCTCCACCGCCTCCCCCACGCCGTCCACGTGGCCGGAGACGATGTGCCCGCCGAGTTCGTCACCCATCCGCAACGAGCGCTCCAGGTTGACGCGCGTGCCCACACGCCAGGCGCCGAGCGTGGTGCGCGACAGCGTCTCCGCGGAGACCTCCGCGGCAAAGCCCGTCGCATCGACGGCGACGGCGGTGAGGCAGCAGCCGGAACAGGCGATGGAGGCACCGGTCGGGATGGTCGCGACATCCTGCCAGGGCGTCGCGATCTCGACGCGCATGTCGTGCCCGCCGCCGATCGGGGTGACGGCGCGCACGGTGCCGAGCGCTGTGATGATGCCGGTGAACATCAGGCGGCGCGCCGGAATTCGGTGAGCATGTCGTCTCCAAGGGGGGAAGCGCGTTCGCGCACGAAGCGGGGCATGGCGGCCAGCACCTCGGTGCCGAGCGGCGCCGAGGCCGGGAAACCGTCGCCGCCCATCACCGCGGGGGCGTGGAACCATGCCAGCCGGTCAGCGAGCCCCGCGCGCAGCAGCCCCGCCGCGAGCCCCGCGCCGCCCTCGGCCAGCACCCGCGTGACACCCCGCTCGGCCAGTGCCGCGAGCCCCGCCGCGAGATCGACCCCGGCCT
>JAJYFW010000063.1 GCA_021785335.1 Pseudomonadota bacterium | reverse complement strand
TCCTCGTGCAGCGCCTCCATGTCCGGCTTCGGATTGCGCTCGTAGACGGCGAGCTGGCGCATGATCTCGCGCAGCTCGCGGATGCCGGTCTCCCCGATGCGCCTGACCGCCGTGCGCACCGCGCGGACCTCCAGCAGCTCACGAAACTCGTAGAGTTCCTCGACGACCTTGGGGTCGAACTCGGGGGCATAATATCCCATGCCGGGCCTGCTCACCGCGAGCCCGTCGCGTTCGAGAAGTCCGAGCGCCTCGCGCAGCGGCGTACGGCTCACCTGGATGCGCCGCGCAAGCTCGCGCTCGCTCAGGTGTTCGCCCGGCCGCACCTCGCCCGAGAGGATCATTGAGCGCAGGGAGTCGTAGGCGATCTGGCTGAGCGGCTTGTCGGCTTGCGGTGAGGCGAGCGCAGAGCTTGGCACACCTTTTGGTATACCAGCCATGAGCGAAACGTCAAGCCGATGTCCAGCCATCCGAAGGCGGCGCGCCTCAGAAATCCGTGTCGACGAAAGCCCTGAGCGCCGCGCCGCCGGCGAGAACGGAAGCGGCGAGCCCTGTGTGCTGCGGCAGGATGTGGCGGACGAAGAAGCGCGCGGTGCCGAGCTTCGCGCGATAGAACGCGTCTTCCTGGCGCCCGAGCGCGATCTCCGCGGCGCGTGCCCATTCCCGCGCGAGCGCGACCAGGCCGAACAGGCGCAGGTATTCGCTGGCCCCTGCCCCAGCCTCGAACGGATCGGCGAGGCCGCGGCGGGCCAGCTCCGCGGTGATGCCTTGCAGCCGGCCGAACGCCTTGGCGAGCGGCTCGACGAACTCCGCCATCTCCGCCCGGCCCGCGCGCTCGGCAATCCATTCCGAGACCGGATGGAAGAAACGGCGCAGGGCACGCCCCCCATGTGCCGGTATTTTGCGCCCGACGAGGTCGAGCGCCTGGACCCCATTGGTGCCTTCGTAGATCTGCGCGATGCGCGCGTCGCGCACGAACTGCTCCATGCCCCATTCGCAGATATAGCCGTGCCCGCCCAGCACCTGCATGCCGAGCGCCGTCATTTCCCAGCCCATGTCGGAGAACAGTGCCTTCACGATCGGCGTCATCAGCGCCACCTCGTCCTCCGCCGCCTGCGCCCGCGCGGGGACGGGGTCGTGGGCCGCGATGTCGATCGCGAGCGCCGTGCGGGCGGCGAGCATGCGGCTTCCCTCGATCCAGGCACGCATGGTCAGCAGCATGCGCCGGACGTCGGGATGCGCGATGATCGGGTCAGCGGGCTTCTCGGGTGCCGCGGCACCGCCGAGGCGCCTGCCCTGCAGACGCTCGCGCGCATAGGCGACGGCGTTCTGGTAACTCACTTCGGCGAGGCCAAGGCCCTGGATGCCGACGGAAAGCCGCGCCTCGTTCATCATGGTGAACATGGCGGCGAGGCCCTTGTTGGGCGCGCCTACGAGCCAGCCGGTGGCGCCGTCGAAATTCATCACACAGGTGGCCGAGGCCTTGATACCCATCTTGTGTTCCAGCGCGCCGGCCGCGACGGCGTTGCGGGGACCTGGGTTTCCTTGTGCATCAGGAATGAACTTCGGCACCAGGAACAGGCTGATACCGCGCGAGCCCCTGGGAGCGTCCGGCAACCTGGCAAGGACCAGGTGGACAATGTTCTCGGTGAGGTCGTGCTCACCGGCGGAGATGAAGATCTTGGTGCCGCTGATGCGGTAGCTGCCATTCGCGGCGGGCTCGGCGCGGGTACGGAGCAGGCCGAGATCGGTGCCGCAATGCGGCTCGGTGAGGCACATCGTGCCGGCCCAGCTGCCATCAACCAGCTTCGGCAGATACAGCGCCTTTTGCGTCTCGCTGCCATGCGCGCGCAACGCCGAGTAGACGCCGTGGCTGAGGCCGGGATACATCCCGAACGCGAGGTTCGCGGAGCAGATCATCTCCTCGAACATCACCGAAACGATTTTCGGCAGCCCCTGCCCGCCGAAGGCGGGATCGCAGGCGAGCGCCGGCCAGCCGCCCTCGCGATAGGCGCGGTATGCCTCGGCGAATCCGCCGGGCGTGCGCACCGCGCCGTTTTCGAGCGCGCAGCCTTCCTCGTCGCCCGTCTGGTTGAGCGGCAGCAGCACCTCCTCGCAGAACGCAGCGGCGCCCTCGAGCACCGGCGCCGCGAGTTCCGCGCCCATCTCCTCCATCCCCGGCAGCGTGCCCAGGATGCCGGCGCCGGCCGCCTCCCACAACGCGAAATGCATGTCGCGCAGCGGCGCCCTGTAGATCGGCATGCCAGTCTCCTCAGTTCCTGAGCGGCCGGCCACTCTCGAGCATGTGCTCGATGCGCGCGAGCGTCGCGGGCTCGCGCAGCAGCGCCATGAAGCCCTTGCGTTCCAGCGCGTGAATCGCCGCGTCGTCGATATCGTCGGTATGGTCGCGTTCGCCACCGGTGAGCGCGTAGGCAAGATGGGAGACGACCACCGCGTCGTGCGCCGTGGCACGGCCGAGATGCACCTGCGCCTCGACGGCCAGCCGCAGCGCGGCGCGCCCGGAGGCGCCCGGCAGGCGTAGCGGCGGCAGTTCCGGCGGCTTGTAGCCCTCCACCATGGCGAGCGCCCGCGCCTTGGCATCGGCGAGCAGGCGGTCGCGGTTCATGGTGATGCCGTCGTTCTCGCGCAGGAACATCATCTCGCGCGCTTCTTCAGCGGATTTGCTGACCTGCGCGGTGGAGATCTGCTCGAACGCCTTGATGACGGCGGGCATCGGGCCCTTCGGCAGCGCCCTTGCACCCTTCCAACGGCGCAGCATCGCGGCACAGCCACCCCAGCCCGGGATCACCCCGACACCGACCTCGACCAGGCCCATGTAGAGCTCCGCATGTGCCTGGATGGCGCTGCAGTGCAGCAGGATCTCGCAGCCGCCGCCGAGCGCCATGCCCGGCGGCGCGCCGACCGAGGGGAATGGCGCCGCGCGCAGCGCGGAATACGCCGCCTGTCCGCCCGCGATCAGCTTCTCGATCTCGTCCCACAGCGCGACATTGGCGGCGAACAGCGCCAGGCCGAGATTGGCGCCGACTGAGAATTGCTCGCCCTCGTTGTACACGACGAGCGCCTTGAATCCGCCCTTGGCACCCAGCTCAATGGTTTCGCCGAGCAACGCCATCACGTCGGCGTCGAGCGCGTTCATCTTCGTCGCGATCTCGAAACAGGCGACCCCGTCGCCGATGTCCCACAGCGCCGCCGATGCGTTCTTCAGCATCGGCTTCGATCCGCGCTTGATGTCCTCGAGCAGCAGTACGCCCTCGGTACGCGCGAGACGGCGCCAGGTGCCGTCAGGCGCAAGCGCCGCGCGAGCCGCCCCATCCTTGCGGTAGAACCCGCCCTCCTCCGCTGCGCGCGCGAGCAGCGGCGGCACGTCGCGTCCGGCCTCGTGCAGCATGGCGGCGATCGCCTTGGTACCGATCCGGTCGGCAAGCTCGAACGGGCCCCACCGCCACGCGTAGCCGAGGCGCATGGCCGCATCCACGTCCTCGACGCCCTCGGCGATGGCGGGGACGAGCGAAGCGGCATAGGCGAGCACGTCCAGCATCACCGCGCGCGCGTAGTGCCCGCCGCGATCCGCATGCGTGAGAAGCTCGGCTGCGGTCCGGGCCTCTGCACTTTCCAGTCGGGATTTCTCCCGGGGACGGTATTCGCCGGTTGCCAGATCCACTGCCTCGGCATGACCCTTCTGCCGGCGGTAGAACCCCGCGCCGACCTTCCGTCCGGTTCGTTTGCTGGCAATGAGTTGTGCCACGATCGGCTCGTCGCGATAGACCGCGCGGTAGAGATCCTCCTTCGGCAGCGTCGCCATCAGGCTGGCCGCGACATGCGGGCCGAGGTCGATGCCGACGAGGTCGAGCAGGCCGAACACACCGGTCTTGGGAATGCCGAGCGGCCTGCCCATGGCGGCATCCGCCTCCTCCACCGTGAGCCCCATTTCCACGGCATGGCGCAGCGCCGAAGCGATCCAGAGCGTGCCGATCCGGTTGGCGATGAAGCCGGGCGTATCGCGGCAATCCACCACGGTCTTGCCCATCGCGTGGTCGGCGAAATACCGCACGGCGGCCACCGCGTCCGGCTGCGTGGCCGGGCCCGCGACGACCTCCAGCAGGCGCATGTACCGCGGCGGATTGAAGAAATGCGTGATGAGGAATCGTCCGGCACGCACCGGCTTCATGCCCTCGGTGAGCGCCGCAAGCGGAATGGTCGAGGTGTTGGAGGAGACGATCGCGTCCAGCTTCGCGACGCCGTCGATTGCTGCGTAGAGCTCGCGCTTGGCTGCGGGCTGTTCCACGATGGCCTCGACGATCCAGTCGCAGCGGGCGAGCATCGCGAGGTCGCCCGGCAGGTCGCCGGTCGCGATACGGCGCGCGAGCCGCCGGTGCATCAGCGGCGCCGGGTCGGCCTTCGCCATGGCCGCGACCGCGCGCGCGGCCGCACCTGGCACCACGTCCAGCAGCACCACCTCCGCGCCCGCGTTCGCCGCATGCGCCGCGATGCCGGCCCCCATGGTGCCGGCGCCGACCACGCCGACGCGGCGGATCACGAGACGGCCTCGAGGACGGTCGCGATTCCCTGCCCGCCGCCGATGCACTGCGTTGCGAGAGCAAAACGTCCCCCCTCGCGCCTCAGCAGCGCCGCCGCCTTGCCGGTGATCCGCGCCCCGGTGGCGCCGAGCGGGTGGCCGATGGCGATGGCGCCGCCGTCGAGATTGACCTTCTCCTCCGGCAGCGCGAGCTCGCGCAGGGAAGCGATGGCCTGGCTCGCGAACGCCTCGTTGATCTCCACGATGTCGATGTCCCTGGCGGTGAGTCCGGCGCGCGCCAGCGCCTTCCGCGAAGCGCCGACCGGTCCCATGCCCATGATCTCCGGCGCGCAGCCGGACACGGCGATCGCGCGGATCCTGGCGAGGATCGGCAGTCCCTGCGCGCGCGCAAAGTCCCCGGTGGTGACCAGCACCGCCGTTGCGCCATCCGTGAGCGGCGAGGAGGTGCCCGCGGTGACGGTGCCGTCCTGGCGGAATGCGGGCTTCAGCCCGGCAAGGCCCTCGGCACTGGTCTCCGGGCGGATGCAGCCGTCGCGCTCCACCGTGTTTGCTTTGGTCGTGATCGGAACGATCTCCGCGGCAAGGCGCCCCTCCTCGCGTGCCGCCGCGGCCTTGGCCTGGCTGCGCACGGCGAAGGCCTCCTGCTCGGCGCGGGAAAGCTGGTATTTCCGCGCCACATTCTCCGCCGTGTCGCCCATGGACATGTAGACCTGCGGGAAGCTCTCCATCAGCCCGGGATTGGGCATCGGGTTGAAGCCGCCCATCGCCACGCGGCTCATGCTCTCTACCCCGGCGCAGACGAAGGCCTCGCCCGCGCCCATCATGATCGCCCCCGCGGCCTGGTGGATCGCCTGCATCGAGGAGCCGCAGAAACGGTTGACGGTGACGCCCCCCGCCGATTGCGGCAGCCCCGCGATGAAGGAGACGATCCGCGCGACGTTGAAACCCTGTTCCGCCTCCGGAAAGGCACAGCCGACGATCACGTCCTCGATCGCCCCGGGATCGATGCCGCTCTCGGCCACCAGCGCCTTGACGACCGTGCCCGCCATGTCGTCGGGGCGCGTCTTCACCAACTCGCCCTTGTTGGCGAAGTGGAACGGCGAGCGCTTGTAGCCGGCGATCACGATCTCGGTCATGTCCTGCTCCGTTCGTCACTGTCGGTCGTTTCGGTGTCGCCCGCTTCGGTCGCGCCCTGGGTAGCGAGCGCGCGCAGCACCTGGCGCTCGATGTCGCCCAGTTCCGCGAGCGTCACGTCGAGGTCGTGGCGCTGGCGCTGCAGCTCCGCCTGGCGCTGGCGCGTCGCCGCGAGGAGCATGTGCATCTGCGCCACGTGCGAGCGGTCCGCGGCATAGAGGCGCAGATATTCCGCGATCTCGTCGAGCGAGAAGCCGAGCCGCTTGCCGCGCAGGATCAGCAGCAGCCGCGCGCGGTCGCGCCTGTCCAGCACCCGGTGCGCGCCGACGCGGCGCGGCGAGAGCAGGCCCTTCTGCTCATAGAAGCGGATCGCCCGCGGCGTGATGCCGAGTTCGAGCGCGAGCTCGCTGATGCTGTAAAGGTCACGCGGTGGGGAGCTGTCCATGCGTGCTTCCATGTGGGCGCCAGGGTGCTGGTGACAAGCGACGGGCGCTCACGCGGCCTCGCTCCCGGCCCGACCTCCGCCAGCAGGCCGGCGCAAAACGCTCCACGGCCTCGCGCAGCAGCGCGTCCAGCGCCGGCATCGGCGCGAGCCGGTCCTCCCCGGTCACGTCCGCCCGAAAGGCGGCGAGCCAGGGTCGCGGCCGCACGGGCTGGTCAGAAGGCATAGGTCGCTGACAGGGCGGCGATGTTGATCGAGGAACTGTAGGAGCCGGAGAGGCTGCCGCGCAGGAAATTCTCCGTCCCCGGCCCGGCGTCGACCAGGTTCACCCGGTCGGAGTCGACGAAGATGTGCACATAGGCCGCGGACAGGGCGAGCCGGGGCAGCGGCTTCCAGGTTGCGCCGACGGCGAGCCAGTAGCGGTCGCCGTCCGGGATGCGCGGCGTGACGTAGGTGGAGGAAACCGGCGTCTGGTCGAAGGCGAAGCCGCCGCGCAGCGTCCACTGGCTGTCGACCTGGTACTCGGCGCCGAGCGAGGCGGTCCAGGTGTCGTGCCAGTGCTCGCTCAAGGTGGTGGTGCCGCCGGGATAAGCCGCGAACAGCGTGTGGAAGCGGCCCCAATGCGTCCAGTCCAGTTCCGCGAGCAGCGTCCACTTGCCGATCTTGTGCGAGCCCCCGAGGCCGATCATGTCCGGCTCCGCCAGGTTCAGCGAGGTCGGGCCGCCGGGAAACGCGGGGGCGAGCAGCGACGGGACGTTCCCGAACGTTACGTTGCCGCGGAACGTGTGGAAGAAGGCGGAACGGTAGGACAGGCCGATATGCGTCGCCGGGTCCGGTTGCCACAGCACGCCAAACTGGTATCCGAGTGCGACGCTGTTGCCCGCGAGCGTTGAGGTGCCGTCCGCGGAGCCGGGCAGGAAGCCGAAGGGTGCCAGCCCGTGCAGCGCGCCGATGCCGCCGAAATCGACCGCGCTCGACAGGCTCGCCTGTGCGTCCTCGACGATCACCGAGCCGCCGAGCGAAAGCTGCGGCATCACCCGGTAGGCAAGCGAGGCGGCGTAGTCCTCGGTGCGCAGCGTCGACGTGAGCGCATAATAGCGCGCGATCGAGGTCGAGCCGTATTTGGTGGTGAGCCCGAACGGGGAGGTGACGGAAAAGCCGGCGTGCCAGCCGGAGTTGCCCAGCGCCGCGGTGATGTAGACGTCCGGCACCACCGCGTTGAGCGCCGCGTCATGGCCTGTCGTGCCCAGGATCGGCCCGCCGCCGAGCAACGCGTTGTGCGTCGCGCTGCCGGAGGTGAGGGTCGCCTGCGGGCCGATGAAGGTGCCATCGATCTGCACCTGGATGCCGGGGAGGTCGGCCATGCCGGCCGGGTTGAAGAACAGCGTCGAGGGATCGTCCGCGCGCGCGGTGGACCCTGCGAAGGCCGCGCCCTCGTACTTGGCGCTCTGCTCCTTGAGGAAGAAGCCGGCGGCAAGCGCTGGCCTGGCGGCGAGCGAGGGGGCGATGGCCGCGAGGACAGCGATGCGAGCGCGCATGGACAGTTCCCTTTTCTTCCCGGCAACGCCGGGTTGCGTTGCTTGATCGGTAGGGGGCCGGGCCAGCCCCATATGACGCGCATGTATCATACCTTACGTTAACGTCAACTTCGGCGCGCAGCAGAGGCCGCGCGGACTCGTCGCCCGACGGTCAATTCTTTCTTGTCAGGAGGTTATCCTCGTTTTCTTATACTGCACGGCAAATCAAACAACGGTGGCCAAGGCCCCGCCGCAGCGCTCACATGTTGTACTGGAACCCGTCGACCTTGAAATCCTGGCCGGTGATGTAGCAGGGCTCGCTCGCCGCGAGGAACACGACGAGTTGCGCCACGTCCTCCGTGGTGCCGACACGGTGCAGCGCGATGCCGTCG
>JAJYFW010000062.1 GCA_021785335.1 Pseudomonadota bacterium | reverse complement strand
GCTGGAACTGCTGATCTCGCTCGAGGTGCTGATCCCGATCTCGCTGTTCCTCGCCGTGGTGCTGGTGTTCGGCCGGCTCAACAGCGATTCCGAGGTCGTCGCCATGTACGCGCTGCGGGTGACGCCCGCGCGGGTGCGCCACGCGGTGCTGGTGCTGGCGGGCGGGGTCGGGGTGGTGGTGGCGCTGCTGTCGCTGTTCGGGCGGCCCTGGGCCTACGCGCAGATGCACGCGATCTCCCGCCACGCCCAGGGCGCGCTCAACGTCGATGCCATCCAGGCCGGCAGCTTCTACGTGGCGCGGCAGGGCAACCTGGTGATCTATCTCGGCCACCGCGAGGGGCCCGCCTCGCCGGCGCGGGGCGTGTTCGTCCGGCGCCGGCAGGAGGGCGTGAACGAGGTCATCCACGCCGCCGCCGGCTACCGGCTGCCGCCGGAGAAGAAGGGCGGCGACCCGCGCATCCTGCTGCGCGACGCGCACGTGGTGGAGCTTGCGACCGGCGAGATGGTCTCGGCCGGGACCCTGACCGTCGACCCCTACCTCCACTTCCACGGCCCGCCGCCCTATTCCCCGCTCGCCGCCGGGACCTGGCATCTCGCGCGTTCCGGGGAGCCCGCGGACGTCGCGGAGCTGCAATGGCGGCTCTCGACTGGGATCTCGACGCTGCTGCTGGCACTGCTCGGCATTCCGCGCGGCGAGACCAGGCCGCGGCAGGGACGGCACGAGAAATTCGGCGTCGCGGTGCTGATCTACGCCGCCTACTACCTGGCCTCCAGCTCGGCGCGGACCTGGGTGCAGAACGGTGTGGTGCCGCCGGTCCCCGGCCTGTGGTGGGCGCCGGCGCTGCTGGCGGCCGTCGTGTTGGTGGCAACGTACGGCCCCGAACTCTGGCCGCGCTTGCGGCGGCGGTGGGCGTGATGCGGCGCATCCTGCGCATGGGCGCGACGGCGATGGGGATGGCGCCGACGCTCGACCGCTATGTGGCGCTGGCGGCGCTGCGCGGCTACGTGCTGGTGGCGTCGGGGCTCGCCGCGCTGTTCAGCCTGCTCGCCTTCGTCGAGCAGCTGCGGCTGGTGGGGCAGGGCAGCTACCGGGTGGCGGACGCGCTGCTCTACGTGCTCCTGACCGCGCCGCTGAGGCTCGTGAGCGTGACGCCGGTGGCGCTGCTGGTGGGCTCGCTGCTTTCGCTCGGCGCGCTGGGGCGCAACAGCGAGCTCATCGCGCTGCGCGGGCTGGGCCTGTCGGAGCGGCGCATCATGGGCGCGGTGGCGCGGCTCGTTCTGCCGGTCACGCTCGCGGTGTTCGCGCTCACGCAGTTCGTGGTGCCGCCGGCGGAACGATGGGCGGAGGCGCTGCGCTCGGCGGCACTCGCCGGGTCCGCGGATGTGCCGGGCGACCACGGGTTCTGGGCGCATGGCGCGCACACCTACCTGCATGTGGGCCGCTTCCAGGGGCGGACGGAGGCGCTCGGCATCGAGATCTACGCCTTCGCCCCGGATGGGCGCCTGCTGCGCGCGATCGAGGCGGACAGCGCGGCGATCGGCCCGGGGCGCGACTGGGTGCTGCTTGGCGTGCGCGAGACCACGGTGGACGGCGCGCGGCTCGACACGCGCAGGATCGCCACGCTCGACTGGCACGCCTTCGTATCGACCGCGCAGCTGCGCATGCTCGCCCTGCCGCTGGAGGCGATGCCGCCGGTTGGGCTGTTGCGCCATGTCCGCGCGCTGCAGCGCGGGCACCAGCAAGGGCTTTATTACGAACTCGAGTTGTGGCGGCGGATCGCGATGCCGCTGGCGATGGTGGCGATGATCATGGCCGCGGCGCCGTTCGTGTTCGCGCCGCCGCGCTCGCAGAACCTGGGGCGGCTGATCACGGTGGGCGCGCTGGTCGGGGTGGTGTTCACGCTGGCGCAGCAGATCACGGCGCATCTGGCCCTGCTGCTCGGGCTCGACCCCGCCGCCGCGGCGCTTGCGCCGCCGCTGGTGCTGATGGCGCTCGCGGTGGCGCCGTTCCGCCGTCTTTGGCGCTAGGTCACGCCCGGCCGGCCGCCATGGCGAAGAAGCGCGCGTAGCTCGCGCGGCGCGCGCGTCGCAGCAAGAGCAGGATGGCGGTGAAGCCGATGATGTCGAACCAGAAATAACCCTGCGGGATGCCGGCGAGCGAGAAGAGAAAGATGCCGAGCGTGCGGTGGTTCGAGGACAGCACCGCCCAGCGCCGCACCGAGGGGGCGAACATCTGGCGATAGCGTTCCCGCATCGCCGCCCCACCGTCCGGCCCCGACGCCAGCGCCGCGGAAAGGCGCGCGTGGAATTCCGGGCTTGCGCCGGAGGCGGCGAATTGCAGCCGCTCGTAGGCGCGGTGCAGGCCGCCGGGCAGCCCCTCGCGCGGCGCCCCGGCGGACGCGAACGACGCCGAGGCGCGGCCGAGGCCCCAGAAATTGTATTCCTGCCGCTGCACTTCGTACGCCGCCGCCTGCACGGCGTGGCAAAGCCCCGCCGCCACGGCGAGGACCCACGCCCAGGCGCCGAGCCTGCCTTGCAGCGCGGACGCCAGCCCCGCGTAGACCGCGGTGAAGGTCACGTAGTCGCAGATGCCGTCCAGAACCTTGCCCGTGGGCGACTGCTTGCCGGTGAGCCGCGCGAGCTGCCCGTCCGCGCCGTCGAGCACGTGCCAGGCGAGCATCAGCGCGAAGCCCGCCAGCACGCGCCACGTTTCCTCGTAACCGTGGTAGGCGAGGCCCGCGAGCACGCCGCAGGCCATTCCCGCGAGCGAGACCGCGTTGGGGTGCACGCCCGCCCGTGCCAGCAACGGCGTCAGCCGGGCCGAGAGCGGGTGGATCAGCCAGCGGTTGGAGAACTCCTCGATCTCCATCGCCCGGCGCGCCGGCTCCGCCGCCGGCGTCGTTACGGTTTCGTTCAGAGCCGCCCCGCGTGCAGCAGCCGCTCGGCCTTGCCGAAGGCCACCGGGTCGTCGACGTCGATCCACAGGCGCTCACCGATGTCGAAGGCGCGCGCCTTGCCCTCGCGCGCCAGCACGTTCATCGCGCCGGAGATGCTGTCGTCGCCCTCCGCCTGGCTTTTTTCCAGGCCAGCGAACATCGCGGGCGTGCAGAGAAAGACGCCGGTGTCGAAGGCGTTGAAGTCGCGGATCACCTTGCCGATGTGCAGGATCCGCCCGTCCTCGCACTTCACGCGCGTCACGTCCTCGGGGTCGTGCAGGTCGCTGCCGGTCTTGAAGTCCACCGCCAGCGTCACCGTGTCCGGCTCGCGCGGCGCGGCGAGCAGGGCGCGGAAGATGCCGGGGTCCACCAGGTGGTCGCACATGGTGAGCAGGAACGGCCCGTCCAGCGCCGCGCTTGCCTTGTGCACGGAGACGCCGTTGGCGCGGTTCCACTCGTCGTTGGCGACGTGCGCGATGCGGATTTTCTCGCGCGCGGCGATGGCGTCGAGCGCCTGGCGCAGTTCCTCGCCGCGCCAGCCGCTGACCACGACGAACTCGTCGATGCCGGCGGCGAGCGCGCGCGCGATGACGTGCCCGATGAGCGGCGCGCCCTTGATCGGGATCAGCGGCTTGAGGTCGCCCTTCTCGCGCAGCCGCGTGCCCTGGCCGGCCGCGACGATCAGGCACTTCATCGCACGGCGAGCTTGATGCTGCTCGCGCGGATGAAGTTCTCGGTCATCTGGTATGCCACGTCGTCGGTGAACTGCACCGGCGGGTGCTTGCAGAAATAGGCCGCCGGACCTTCGAGAACGCCGCCGATGCCGTTTTCCAGCGCCAGCTTGCAGCAGCGGATCATGTCGATGACCACGCCCGCGGAGTTGGGCGAATCCTCGACCGAGAGGCGCAGTTCCAGATCCATCGGCACGTCGCCGAACAGCAGCCCCTCCATGCGGATGAAGCAGACCTTGTTGTCGTTCTGCCACGGCACGTAGTCGCTCGGGCCGACATGGATGTTCTCGTCCTCGATGCGCTTCTTCGCCACCGCCTGCACCGCCTCGGTCTTGGACGTCTTCTTGGACGCGAGCCGGCGTTGGTTCTTCATGTTGAGGAAGTCGGTGTTGCCGCCGGTGTTGAGCTGGTAGGTCCGCAGCAGCTTCACGCCGCGCTTGGCGAACAGGTCCGTCAGCACGCGGTGTGTGATGGTCGCGCCCACCTGGCTCTTGATGTCGTCGCCCACGATGGGCAGGCCGCGCGCCTTGAAGCGCTCGGCGAACGCCGGGTCGCTGGCGATGAACACCGGCATGTTGTTGATGAAGGCGCACCCGGCCTCGAGCGCGCATTCGGCGTAGAACCGCGCCGCCTGCTCGGAGCCCACGGGCATGTAGTTGAGCAGGATCTCCGCCCCGCTGCGGCGCAGTTCGGCGACGATCTCGGCCCTGGAAAGCTCGGGCGCCCCGGCGCGGACGAAAGTGCGGTCCTCGGCGTAGTCGGCCATGTGCTCGGAGATGCCGTCGAGCACCTGGCCCATCCGCACGATCACGCCCGTCCGCGGGATGTCGGGCTGGAAGACCTTGGTGCAGTTGGGCCTGGCGAAGATCGCCTCCGCGAGGTCGCGGCCGACCTTGCGGGCGTCGATGTCGAAGGCGGCGACCACGCTGATGTCGCAGGGCAGGTAGCCGCCGATCTCGCGGTGCATCAGCCCCACCACGCCGTCGCGACAACGCTCGGGCGTGTAGTAATGGATGCCCTGGATCAGCGAACTGGCGCAGTTGCCGATCCCCGCGATCGCGATGCGGATGCCGCCTTTTTTAGCCATATTTCACCTGATCCGGGCGGTTTTGCCCCGCGCCCGAGTCCCTGAATTGTAACGATGCTCTATGCGGCCCGGCAGCGTGCAAGGCAAGCGGGCTCCCCCACTGCCGCCTGGGCGCTCCCGCCTGGGCGCCCCAGCCCCGCCCCGCGCAATCAACTTGACGCGGTGTCACCGCCACGTCATCAGTTTCGTTCACGTGGCGCTGAGATTCCGGCAATGTTCGCCCCGTTGGCGCGGCCCCTCCAGGCCGGCGCCGGGGGCGCGGCAAGGGGGTCGGTGCGCGGGTCAATCGGAAGTCTTTCGGGCCGGCGGCGGGGTACATGGACACATCGGTCGAGCATATCCGCGAGGTCGTCTTCGACGTCCTGCGCGCGTCCCCCAACCCTCCGGCCGAGCTTTCCGACGCCACCAACATCGTCACCGACCTCGGCCTCGATTCCGTCGCGGTGATGGATTTCGTGATGGAGATCGAGGACCGGCTGGATATCACCGTGCCCCTCGACAAGATCGCCGAGATCGAGACGCTCGGCGATCTCGTGAGCACCCTCGGCGGGCTCAAGGTCGTCGCGTAAGCGCATGGCGCTGTTCGACAAGTTCGCGCCCCTGCGGGCGGCCTACGAGCGCCACGAGAGCGCGGGCGACAACCCTTTCAGCATCGTCTTCGACCGCGTGGTCTCGCCCACCGAGGCGCTGATCGGCAACCGCGAGATCCTGCTGCTCGGCACCAACAACTATCTCGGCCTGACCTACGACAAGGCGGTGGTCGCGAGCGCCGTCGAGGCGCTGCAGGCGCTCGGCAGCGGCACCACCGGCTCGCGCATCGCCAACGGCAGCTACCAGGGGCACCGCGACCTCGAGCGCGCGCTGGCGGATTTCTACGGCCGCAGGCACGGCATGGTGTTCTCCACGGGCTACCAGGCGAACCTCGGCATCCTCTCCGCCATCGCCGGCAAGCACGACCACCTGCTGCTCGACGCCGACTGCCACGCCAGCATCTACGACGGCGCGAAGCTCGGCCAGGCGCAGGTGACGCGGTTCCGCCACAACGACCCCGCCGACCTCGCGGCCCGGCTGCGCCGGCTGGCCGACACGCCGGGGGACAAGATCATCGTCGTCGAGGGCATCTACTCGATGCTGGGCGACACCGCCCCGCTCGCCGCCTTCGCCGCGGTGAAGCGGGAGTTCGGCGCCTATCTCGTGGTGGACGAGGCGCATTCGCTCGGCGTGCTCGGCGCCAGCGGGCGCGGGCTCGCGGAGGCGGCGGGGGTGGAGGCGGAGTGCGACTTCATCGTCGGCACCTTCTCCAAGAGCCTCGGCGGCGTCGGCGGCTTCTGCGTCAGCGACATGGAGGGGTTCGACATCCTGCGGGTGGTCAGCCGCCCGTACATGTTCACCGCCTCGCCGCCGCCTTCGGTCATCGCCGCGACGCTGGAGGCGCTGCGCCAGTTGCGCGCCCGCCCGGCGCTGCGCCAGCGCCTGATGGAGAACGCGCGCCAGCTCTATGCCGGGCTCGTGGACCTCGGCTTCACGCTGGGGCCGGAGCCGAACCCCGTGGTCTCGGCGATCATGCCGGGGCCGGAAATTGCCTTCGCCTTCTGGTCCCGCCTGCTCGCGGCCGGGCTCTACACCAATGTCAGCCTGCCGCCGGCCACCCCGCGCGGGCTGGCGCTGCTGCGCTCCTCGGTGAGCGCCGCGCACACGCGCGAACAGATTGACCGCGCGCTCGACATGTTCGCCGCCGTGGGGCGGGAGCTTGGCCTGATCGCGCCGGAGCGGGCCAGGGCGGCGGGCTGAGCGCGCGGCGGGCTGAGCGGGTTGGCGGGGAGGGGGGATCGGTCCCCCGGTCAGCCGCCGTAATGCTGCATGTGCACCACGACGCGGTTGACGCCCGGATGCGCCTTGAAGCGGACCCGCTTGAGCCCCGGCGGGCCGAGCACGAGCTTCGGGTTGTTGGAAAAACCGTAGCCCTCGGCCGGCAGGCCCAGCATCGTCGTCTTGAACTTGCCGCTGTTGTCGTGGTCGTGGAACAGCGCCACGGCGTAATAGCCGGGCTCGGCGAAGGCGAAGCAGGCATGCGTCACCGGCAGCGTCACCGGCAGCGCCTGGCGCGCCAGCTTGTACTTGCCGTCGAGGAAATGCTTCGCGTCGTTGGGGTAGATCGCGATGGTGATGTTGCCCTTGGTCGAGCGCGCGCCGCTGACGCTGATGTCGAGCCGCACCGGGGCGGGGTCGCCCGGCGTGCAGGCGTGCGCAGGCTGCGCCCGCGCCGGCTGGGCGAAGCCGGTCAGGGCCAGAAGCAGGGCCGCCACGGGAGTCCAGGCACGTGCCGTGAAGGCACGGAAAGTCACGTCCATTCGTTCGTCTCGTTCCCGGCCGCCACCACGCCCCCTCGCGGTGGAAGCGTCCGAGCCGTCATTGATACGGGCCGGTTTCTATCGCCGCCGCCGCGGCCGGGGCAAGCGCGGCGGGCGCGGCCCTGCCTTGCCCGGTCGGGGGCCGGCGCATAGCGTGATCCGGAATGGCCGGCACGAAGCCAGCGAAAGGGAGCCCTGTCTGCGCGAGATCGCCATCTTCCGCCACAACCTGTTCCGCGTCTCCGAGCCGTTCATCGCCGGCCAGGCGCAACAGTTCCGGCGCTACCGGCCGCTCTATCTCGGGCGGCTGCGCCACGGCGCCGGGCCGGAGGGCGCGCAGTCCCTGGCGATCGCGGACCGGCTGACCGCGCGCACCCTGCCCGCCGTCGCCTGGCAGATGCTCTCGCGCGACCCGGGCCCGTTCCTGCGCCTGCTGGGCGAGCGGCGGCCGGCGCTGATCCACGCCCATTTCGGCATCGAGGGCGTCTACGCGATGGAACTGGCGCGCCGCCTGGACGTGCCGCTGGTGACCACGTTCCACGGCTTCGACGCCACGCTCTCCACGGCGGCGCTGCTCACCTCGCCGGCCTGGGCCAGCTACCCGCTGTTCCGCCGCCGCCTTGCCGAGCGCGGCGATTTGTTCCTCTGCGCCTCCGGCTTCATCCGCGAGCGCCTGCTCGGCCTCGGCTTCCCGCCGGCGCGCACGCGGCTGCACTATATCGGCGTGGACTGCGCCGCGATCCGCCCGCGCGCGATGGCGGAGGAGACGCCGACAATCCTGCACGTCGCGCGCCTGGTCGAGGTGAAGGGCACGGAGTTCCTGCTGCGCGCGCTCGCCCTGCTGCCGGCGCGTCATGCGCGCGCGACGCTGCTCGTCGCGGGGGACGGGCCGTTGCGCCACCGGCTCGAGGTGCTCGCCACCCGCCTCGGCATCGGCGAGCGGGTGCGCTTCCTCGGCGCGCTGCCGCACGCGCGGGTGCTGGCGCTGATGCGCAAGGCGGCGGTG
>JAJYFW010000061.1 GCA_021785335.1 Pseudomonadota bacterium | reverse complement strand
AGCTTCCCTCGGGTCGGCGCTGGACGGTGGCCCCGAACGCCGGCCGCATCCCGTGGTGGGTGCTCGTCCCATCGCGCCGCGTGCCCGGCGCACGGCTTTACGAATACCTCGCCCTGCGCCGGCTGATGCGGGCCGGGCCCGGCGAGACCGTGGCGTCGCTGCTCGCGCCCGGCGCGCTCGCCCGCCGCCTGCTCGAACCGCTGGCGATCGCAGCCCTGAACACCAACCCGGCGGAGGCGGAGGCGCGGCTGCTCGGCGCCGTGGTGGCCGAGACGCTTGCCCAGGGCGGCGGCGCCTGCCGCCCGCTCGTTGCGCGCGAGGGCCTGTCGGAAAGTTTCGTCCACCCGGCGCGCGATTTCCTCGCCTCCCATGGCGGGAAACTGCGCACCGGCACCCGCCTCGCGGCCATCGAGACGACATCCGGACGCGTCACGATGCTCCGCTTCGCCGGCGCCGACGTCGCGCTCGGGCCGGAAGAGGCCGTTGTGCTGGCGGTGCCGGCCACCGTTGCGCCCACGCTTCTGCCCGGCCTCACCGCGCCCGACGCGTTCGAGGCCATCGTCAACCTGCACTACCGCATCGCCGCGGACCTGCCCGGCGGAGCCGGGTTCATAGGAATCATCGGCGGCACGGCGGAGTGGCTGTTCGCCCGCCCGCACGTGCTCTCGGTCACCATCTCCGCCGCAAACCACGTGGTGGACCGCGATGCCGGGGACCTGGCCCGAGCAGTCTGGCCGGAGGTCACCGCCGCTGCAGGGCTCACGGCACCGATGCCGGCTTGGCGCGTCGTCAAGGAACGCCGCGCCACTTTCGCCGCCACCGCCGCCCAGAACGCACGCCGCCCGGGGCCGCGCACGGCGTTCGCGAACCTGATCCTCGCCGGCGACTGGACCGCGACCGGCTTGCCCGCAACGATCGAAGGTGCCATCAGGTCCGGCGATCGTGCCGCCGCCGCGCTCCTGGACCCGGACACGGCGCCCCAAACCGGCCCCAATCCTGCATAATCTCCACGCGATGCTCGACTCCCTTCTCGCCACCGACCTTGCCCGGATCGACGACGCGGTGACGCGCGCCCGCGCGGCGCTGCTCGCGCACCGGCGCGAGGACGGGCATTTCGTCTTCCCGCTCGAGGCGGACGCCACCATCCCGGCCGAGTTCGTGCTGCTCACGCATTTTCTCGACCGCCCGGACGTGGCGCTCGAGACCGGCATCGGCGTCTATCTGCGCGGCATCCAGGCGGAGCACGGTGGCTGGCCGCTGTTCCACGACGGCGCCTTCGACCTCTCCGCCAGCGTAAAGGCCTATTTCGCGCTGAAGATGATCGGCGATTCGCCGGACGCGCCGCACATGCGCCGCGCGCGCGAGGCGATTCTCGCCGCCGGCGGCGCCGAGCGCTCCAACGTCTTCACCCGTGCCCAGCTTGCGCTTTACGGGGAGGTGCCATGGCGCGGCGTGCCGGTGATGCCGGTCGAGATCATGCTGCTGCCGCGGTGGTTTCCGTTCCACCTCGACAAGGTTTCGTACTGGTCGCGCACCGTGATCGTGCCGCTTCTGGTGCTGATGGCGCTGAAGCCGCGCGCGCGCAATCCGCGCGGTGTGCGCGTACAGGAGCTTTTCGTAACGCCACCGGAACAGGTACGCGACTGGATCCGCGGCCCGTATCGTTCGCGCTGGGGCGTCGCCTTCCGCTATATCGACCAGGCGCTGCGGCCGCTGGAGCAACTGTTTCCACGCGCCATTCGCCGGCGTGCCATCGACAGGGCCGTCACCTTCGTTACCGAACGCCTCAACGGCGAGGACGGGCTGGGCGGCATCTACCCCGCCATGGCCAACGCCGCGATGATGTTCGACACACTGGGCGTCGCCCCCGAGGATCCGCGCGCCGCGATCGCCTGGCAGGCGCTCAAGAAGCTCGTCGTGCGCGAGCCGGACCGCGCCTGGGTGCAGCCCTGCCTCTCGCCGGTCTGGGACACTGCGCTCGCCGGCCACGCGCTGGCGGAGGCGGCGAAAGGCTGCCCCGATGCCGGCGCCGGGGAACCGGTCGCCAGCGCCAACGCCTGGCTGCGCGGGCGCGAGATCCGCGAGGTCGCGGGCGACTGGGCACGCGCGCGTCCCCGCACGCCGGTGGGTGGCTGGGCATTCCAGTACCGCAACGACCACTACCCGGACGTGGACGACACTGCCGTCGTTGGCATGCTGCTGGACAGGGAGCGCCGCGCCGAGTTCGGCGACGAACGCCGCGCCGCCCCGGACGACGTCGCCGGGTCTGCCAACACCGAGGCCATCGAGCGCGCCCGCGCCTGGATCCGCGGCATGCAGTGCCGTGGCGGCGGCTGGGGCGCGTTCGACGCCGACAACGACCACATGGTGCTCAACCACATCCCCTTCGCCGATCACGGCGCGCTGCTCGACCCGCCGACGGCGGACGTCACCGCGCGCTGCGTCTCGTTCCTCGCACAGAACGGCAACCCGGAGGACGCCGACGTCATCGCCCGCGCGCTCGCTTGGCTGCGCTCGGAACAGGAAGCCGACGGCAGCTGGTTCGGCCGCTGGGGCACCAACTATCTCTATGGCACCTGGTCCGTGCTCTGCGCCTTCAACGCCGCCGGCGTCCCCGCGGACGACGACGCGGTGCGTCGCGCCATCGCCTTTCTGCGCGAGACGCAGCGCGAGGATGGCGGCTGGGGGGAGGACAACGAGAGCTATGCCGGCGTCAGCCGCGGCCGCTACCACCGCAGCAATCCGTCCCAGACCGCCTGGGCGCTGCTGGGACTGATGGCGGCGGGCGAGGCGGAAAGCGAGGCGGTCTCGCGCGGCATCGAATTCCTTGCCAGGTCGCAACGGCCCGACGGAACCTGGGCGGAAGCGGCCTACACCGCCGTCGGCTTCCCGCGCGTGTTCTACCTCCGTTACCACGGCTACAAGCTGTACTTCCCGCTGCTTGCCCTCGCGCGCTACCGCAACCTGATGCGCGGCAATGACCGGCGCGTCGGCTGGGGATTCTAGAAGAAGGTGACGCTCGGCATCGTCGTCGGGATGGAGTCGGAGGCACGCATCGCGGCCCCGCTGGGTCTCGTCGAGATCGGCGGTGGAACCGCCGCGGGTGCGGAGGAGGCGGTGATGCGCCTGCTGCGCCAGGGCGTGGAGGGTCTGCTCTCCTTCGGCTTCGCTGGCGGCCTCTCGCCGGTACTGCGTCCCGGCCATCTCGTCGTGCCGGAGACGGTGCTGGTGGACGGCGTGCGCCTGCCTACCGACGCCGCCCTCGCCTCGCGCTTCGCGCGCCGCAAAGGCGTGCTGCTCGGCGCCCATAAGGTGATCGGCGGTGTCGCGGCACGCCGCGCGGCCCATGCCGCGACCGGCGCGGCGGCGGTCGATCTCGAAAGCGGCGCCGTCGCCGCGGGGGCGCACGTGGCCCGGCTGCCCTTCGCCGTGGCGCGTGCCGTATGCGACGCCTGGAACCGCGAGCTGCCGCGCGTGGTGGCGATGGCGCTGGACGACAACGGAAGGGTCGCCGGGCGCCGCATCGCCCGCGGCTTGGCGCGTCACCCTGGGGAAGTGTTCCCGCTCATCGGCCTCGCGCGCGATGCCGCGCATGCGCGCCGTACCCTGCGCGCGGCCGTCGCTCATGCACTCGAAAAGGAAAAAACCTTGGTGCCGGCGCGCTGATTCACGCCGGCGCGGCTGCGGCACTCAGTCGGCGGCGTCGGCCATCGGCCGCTTCTCGTGGTTCAGTTCCGAGAGCTTCTCCTGCACGTGGCGGCTGAACACGTATTCCGCCGGCCGCTGGCGCTCGAGCGGAATCTCCGGCGCCATCGGCCCCTCCGTGCGCGGCCCGCGCATCGCCACGCGTAGCACCTTCAAGGGATGGCGCACGGCATCGACCACGGCGGTCGCCTCGTAGCCGGAATGCACCATGCAGTCGGCGCATTTCTCGTAGTTGCCGGTGCCATACTTGTCCCAGTCCGTGGTCTCCATGAGCTCCTTGAAGCTTTTCGCGTAACCCTCGCCGAGCAGGTAGCAGGGCCGCTGCCAACCGAACACGTTGCGCGTCGGCTTGCCCCACGGCGTGCAAACGTAGCTCTGGTTACCGGCGAGGAAGTCGAGGAACAGCGAGGACTGGTTGAACTTCCACTTCTTGCCGCGGCCGCGCGCGAAGATGTCGCGGAACAGCTGCTTGGATTTGCGCCGGTTGAGGAAATGCTCCTGGTCCGGCGCGCGCTCATAGGCGTAGCCCGGCGAGATCATCACCCCGTCGATCCCCGCCGCGTTGATCGCGTCGAGGAAGGCGGCAACCCGTTCCGGTTTCGCACCGTCG
Organism: Pseudomonadota bacterium; assembly: GCA_021785335.1. The sequence continues at coordinate 3,856 of JAJYFW010000061.1, read as the reverse complement.
AACAGCGTCGTGTTGATGCAGACGCGGAACCCCCTGGCCTTCGCCGCCTTGATCGCGGCGACCGCGCGGGTGAACACGCCCGTTTGGCTCACCGCCGCGTCGTGCATCTCCTCGTCGCCGTCGAGATGCACGTCCCAGGCGAAGTTGCGGTGCGGCTTGAACTTGTCGAGCTGCTTCTCGAGCAGCAGCGCGTTGGTGCAGAGATAGATGAACCGCCCCTGCTTCAGCAGCCCGTCGACGATCTGCGGCATCTCCTTGTGCAGCAGCGGCTCGCCGCCGGCGATCGCCACCACCGGCGCGCCGCATTCCGCGGCCGCGCCCAGGCACTGCTCGACCGAGAGCCGCTGGTTCAGGATCTCGGCGGGGTAGTCGATCTTGCCGCAGCCCGCGCAGGCCAGGTTGCAGCGGAACAGCGGCTCCAGCATCAGCACGAGCGGGTAGTGCCGGCGCCCGGCAAGGTGCTGGCGCACGACATAGGCGCCGACGCGGACAACCTGGTTCAACGGTACCGGCATGGCAAATCCTCAGGCGGCGTGAGCGGTGGCGGCACGGGCGGTAGAAGTGGGCACGGTGTCGGCCAGTTCCGGTGGAAAGCGGAAGCGCACGTCCTCCGCAACCCCCGCCAGCGTCTCGACCTCGACCGGCGCGATCGCGCGCAGGCCCTCGATCACGCCCCGCACCAGCGTCTCCGGCGCGGAGGCCCCCGCGGTGAGCCCGACGCTGGCGACCCCCTGAAACCACTCCGGCTTCAGCGCGGCGGCGTCGTCGATGAGGTGGGCCGGCTTGCCCAGTTCCTCTCCGATCTCGCGCAGCCGGTTGGAGTTGGAGGAGTTGCGGCTGCCGACGACGAGGATCAGGTCCACCTGCGACGCCAGGTCGCGCACCGCCTGCTGGCGGTTCTGCGTCGCGTAGCAGATGTCGCGCACGTCCGGCCCGACGATCGCCGGAAAGCGCGTCTTCAGGGCCGCGATGATGCCGCGCGTGTCGTCCACCGAGAGCGTGGTCTGGGTGATGTAGGCCAGCCGTTCCGGGTCCGTCGGCGTCACGCCCGCCACATCCTCGACAGTCTGCACGAGATGTACCTTGGCCGGCACCTGGCCGATCGTACCCTCGACTTCGGCATGGCCGGCATGCCCCACAAGCACGATCTCGCGCCCCTGGGCGGCGTAGCGGCGACCTTCGTTGTGCACCTTGGCAACCAGCGGGCAGGTCGCGTCCAGCACCGGCAGACCGCGTTCGGCCGCGATCTCCTCGACGCGCCTGGGCACGCCGTGGGCGCTGAACACGGTCATCGCACCGGGCGGAATCTCGTCGAGTTCGTCGACGAACACCGCCCCGCGCTGGCGCAGATCCTCCACCACGTGGCGGTTGTGCACAATCTCGTGGCGCACATAGATCGGCGGCCCGTACTTGATCAGGGCCCGCTCGACGATCTCGATCGCCCGTTCGACACCCGCGCAAAAGCCACGCGGCTGGGCCAGGACAACGCGCATTCCTTCATTCTCCCGCGGCGGACCGGATGTGGAGGTGTCCGCCATTTCAGAACAACGCGGCTTGCCCCGCACGGTTCCGATATTACAATTTGCAAGGCAACCGCAATGCCGCAAAAACGCCCGATGCCTGGGCGAGTTCGGCGGAATTCCGGGATTCCGGCGCGCGCAGCCCGCCGAGAGCCAACGCATCGCGAGGCGCAACTGATATGAGAAGAACGGCCAAACCCAGGCATTCAGGCGAATTGCGACGCGCGTCGCCCGCTTCTGCCATCGAGTGTGGCATTTCTGCAACAACCACGGAGGTTACCCCGTGACCGACCAGCCGCTCGCCCCCCGTCCGTTGACACCGCATTTGGACCGGGTGGGTATTCCTGCGGATTTGCGGAACTTTTCGCCGGAGCAGTTGAAGGCGCTGGCGGAGGAGTTGCGGGCGGAGACGATCTCGGCGGTGTCGGTGACGGGCGGGCATCTCGGTGCCTCGCTCGGCGTGGTGGAACTGACGGTGGCTCTGCACGCGGTGTTCGAGACGCCGGAGGACCGGCTGATCTGGGACGTCGGCCACCAGGCCTATCCGCACAAGATCCTGACCGGAAGGCGCGACCGCATCCGCACGCTGCGCCAGGGCGGCGGGCTGTCCGGCTTCACGCGGCGCTCCGAGAGCCGCTACGACCCGTTCGGCACCGCGCATTCCTCGACCTCGATCTCGGCCGGGCTCGGCATGGCGGTGGCGCGCGACCTCAAGGGCGAGCAGCGCCACGTCATCGCGGTGATCGGCGACGGCGCGATGAGCGCCGGCATGGCCTACGAGGCGATGAACAACGCGGGCGCGCTCCACTCGCGCCTGATCGTCATCCTCAACGACAACGACATGTCGATCGCGCCGCCGGTGGGCGCGATGAGCGCCTATCTCTCCCGCCTGCTCTCCTCGCGCTCCTTCCTCTCGCTGCGTGACCTCGCGGCGCGCATGGCGAAGCGCTTCCCCAAGGGCATCGAGCGCACGGCGCGGCGCGCGGAGGAGTTCGCGCGGGGGATCCTCACCGGCGGCACGCTGTTCGAGGAGATGGGCTTCTACTATGTGGGCCCGATCGACGGGCACAACCTCGACCACCTGCTGCCGGTGCTGCGCAACGTGCGCGAGGCGGAGGAACATGGCCCGATCCTCTTGCACGTCATCACCCAGAAGGGCCGCGGCTACGCCCCCGCCGAGGCCGCCGCCGACAAGCTGCACGCGGTCTCCCGCTTCAACGTCGTCACCGGCGAGCAGGCCAAGGCGCCGCCCGGCCCGCCGACCTACACCAAGGTCTTCGCCGACGCCCTGATCGGCGAGGCGGAGAAGGACAGCGGCATCGTCGCCATCACCGCGGCCATGCCCTCCGGCACCGGGCTCGACCGGTTCCAGAAGCGCTTCCCGGAGCGGACCTTCGACGTCGGCATCGCCGAGCAGCATGCCGTCACCTTCGCCGCCGGCATGGCGACCGAGGGGCTGAAGCCGTTCTGCGCCATCTACTCGACCTTCCTGCAGCGCGGCTACGACCAGGTGGTGCACGACGTCGCCATCCAGTCGCTGCCGGTGCGCTTCGCCATGGACCGCGCGGGGCTGGTGGGGGCGGACGGCGCCACCCATGCCGGCAGCTTCGACCTCGCCTATCTCGGCTGCCTGCCGGGGATGGTGATCATGGCACCGGCGGACGAGGCGGAACTCGTTCACATGGTCGCCACCGCCGCCGCCATCGACGACCGGCCCAGCGCGCTGCGCTATCCGCGCGGCGAGGGCACCGGCGTCCAGCTTCCCGAGAAGCCCGAGATCCTGCCCATCGGCCGCGGCCGCATCCTGCGCCAGGGCACCTCCATCGCCATCCTCTCCCTCGGCACCCGCCTCGCCGACGCGCTCGCCGCCGCCGAGGACCTCGCCGCGCGCGGCCTCTCCGCCACCGTCGCCGACGCCCGCTTCGCCAAGCCCATCGATACCGACCTCGTCGAGCGCCTCGCCCGCGAGCACGAGGTGCTGATCACCGTCGAGGAAGCCGCCATCGGCGGCTTCTCCGCCGCCGTCGCCCACCACCTCGCCCACAACGGCCTGCTCGACCACGGCCTCAGGTTCCGCCCCATGACACTGCCAGACCGCTTCATCGACCACGACAGCCAGAAAAACCAACTCGCCCAGGCCGGCCTCGACGCCAGGGCCATCACCAACACCGCTATCCACGCACTCGGACACCAGGCGGGACAGGCCGCCCGGGCCTGACCCTGTGGCCAAGCAGCGTGCCGACCAGTTGCTGGTGGCGCGCGGCCTCGCGGAGAGCCGGGCGCGCGCGCAGGCGCTGATCCTCGCCGGCGTCGTCCGCAGCGGCGAGGCACGCATC
>JAJYFW010000060.1 GCA_021785335.1 Pseudomonadota bacterium | reverse complement strand
TCCGGATGGCGCGCGGCGCCGAGGCGCGCACCCTCCCGGCGATGGTCGACCTCGATGCGCGTGACCCCGGCGTCCATTGGCGGAGTTTCCATGGTTCAGAAGTGGACAGCCCGCCCGTAGGCGTCAAGCACGGCCTCGTGCATGGTCTCGCTGATGGTGGGGTGCGGGAAGACGGTATGCATCAACTCGGCCTCCGTCGATTCCAGCGTCCGCGCGATGGCGTAGCCCTGGATCATCTCCGTCACCTCCGCACCCACCATGTGCGCGCCGAGCAACTCGCCGGTCTCGGCGTCGAACACGGTCTTCACCATGCCCTCCGGCTCGCCCATCGCGATCGCCTTGCCGTTGCCGATGAAGGGGAAGCGCCCGATGCGCACCTTGCGGCCCGCGGCCTTCGCCTTCGCCTCCGTCCAGCCGACCGAGGCGACCTGCGGCATGCAGTAGGTGCAGCCCGGGATGTTGCTCCAGTCGAGCGGATGCGGGTGCAGGCCCGCGATGTTCTCGACGCAGACCACGCCCTCGTGGCTCGCCTTGTGCGCGAGCCAGGGCGGGCCGGCGAGGTCGCCGATCGCATAGATGCCGGGCTCGCCGGTGCGGCCGTATTCGTCGATCACCACATGGGTGCGGTCGACCTTCACCTTCGTGCCATCGAGGCCCAGGTTCTCGACATTGCCGACGATGCCGACCGCGGAGATGACGCGATCGACCGTGATCTCCTGCGTCTTGCCGCCGGCCTCCACGGTAACGGTGACGTTGTCCGCACCCTTCCTGACGCCCTTGACCGAGGCGCTGGTGAGGATGGTCATGCCCTGCTTCTCGAAGGATTTCTTCGCGAAGGCCGAGATCTCCTCGTCCTCCACCGGCAGCACGCGGTCCATCACCTCGACCACCGTGACGGCGGCGCCCATGTTGCGGAAGAAGCTCGCGAACTCGATACCGATGGCGCCGGAGCCGATGACCAGAAGCGATTTCGGCATCGCCGGCGGCACCATGGCGTGGCGATAGGTCCAGACCATCTTGCCGTCCGCCTCGATGCCCGGAAGCTCGCGGGCGCGCGCGCCGGTGGCGAGGATGATGTGGGGTGCCGCGAGCGTGCCGACCGGCTTGCCGTCCTTCGTGACCGAAAGCCTGCCGCCGCCGGCGAGCTTCGCGGTGCCGTCGACGACGGTGATCTTGTTCTTGCGCATCAGGTGCGCGACGCCGGAGGAAAGCTGCTTCGCAACCGCCCGCGAGCGCTTCACCACTGATGCCATGTCGAAACGGATATTGTCGGCCGCGAAACCGTAGTCCGGCAGGTGGTGCAGGAGATGGTTGATCTCGGACGAGCGCAGCAGCGCCTTCGTGGGGATGCAGCCCCAGTTGAGGCAGATGCCACCCAGGTTCTCGCGCTCCACGACGCAGGTCTTCATCCCAAGCTGGGCCGCGCGGATGGCGGCGACGTAGCCGCCGGGCCCGCCGCCCACCACGATGATGTCGAAGCTCTGGTCGGCCATCGTTCTCTCCCTATCCGGCGAGGGCGGCGAGGCTGTCGCCCTCGAGGCGCATCCCGGTCCAGTCGTCGAGCGGCCTGGCGCCGAGGCCGCGGTAGAAGGCGATGGAAGGCGCGTTCCAGTTCAGCACCTGCCAGTTGAGGCGGGTGCAGCCCTCGGCCACGGCACGCGCGGCGAGATAGCGGAACACCGCCTTGCCGATGCCGCCGCCGCGATGCGCGGGCTCCACGAAGATGTCCTCGAGGTAGATGCCGGGCCGCGCCTGGAAGGTCGAGAAATTGTAGTACCAGAGCGCGAAGCCGATGGGCGCGCCCCCCTTCTCGATGATGATCGCGTGCGCGTGCGGCCTCGGCGCGAAGAGCGCGCGGGCGAAATCGGCCTCGGTGCCGATCGCCTCGTTCTCCATGCGCTCGTACTCGGCGAGGCGGCGGACGAAATGGGCGACGAGGGTCTCGTCGCCCGGCTTGGCCTCGCGGAAGACGACGCCCGCCGGGGTCACGGAAAAAGCTCCGTCACAGCATCAGGCTCATCGGATCCTCGACGATGCGCTTGAAGGCGGCGAGCCACCTTGCGCCGAGCGCGCCGTCGATCACGCGGTGGTCGACCGAGAGCGTGCAGGTCATCACCGTTGCGATGGCGATCTGGTCGCCCCCCGTCCTGTCACTGCGCACCACCGCGCGCTTCTCGCCGGCGGAGACCGCGAGGATCGCCGCCTGCGGCGGGTTGATGATGGCCGAGAAGGTGGTGACGCCGTACATCCCCATGTTGGAGATGGAGAAGCCGCCGCCCTGGAACTCCTCGGGCTTCAGCTTTCCGGACTTGGCACGCGCCGCGAGGTCCTTCATCTCGTTGCTGATCGCGGCGAGGCCCTTCCCGTCCGCCCGGCGCACGATCGGCGTGATCAGCCCTTCCGGGATCGAAACGGCAACCGAGATGTCCACGTCGTCGTAGAGCGCGATGCCCTCGTCCGACCAGGACGCGTTCACCCCCGGCACCTGGCGCAGCGCGACCGCCGAGGCCTTGATGATGAGGTCGTTGACCGAGAGCTTGAAGGCGCCCGGGCCCTCCGCCGGCGACTTGGCGTTGAGCTTCGCGCGCAGCGCCAGCAGCGCGTCGAGTTCCACGTCCATCGAGACGTAGAAATGCGGGATCGTCGCCTTGGCCTCGGAGAGGCGGCGCGCGATGACCCGGCGCATCGTTGTGTGCGGCACGAGCTTGTGCGGCGGCAGGCCGGCCGCGGACACAGGCGCCGGCGCGGGAGCGGCGGCCTTCGGTGCCATGGCAGCGGCTGGCGCGGCGGGCTTCGCGAGCGCGGCCTCGATGTCGGCGCGCACGATGCGCCCGTTGGGGCCGGAACCCTTCACCACGCCGAGGTCGAGCCCCGCCTGCTTCGCCATCCGGCGCGCGAGCGGGGAGGCAAACACGCGGCTGGCGTCATGGAGGTTGGCCGCCGCCGCCGGTGCCGCGGCCGGCGCGGCTGCGGGCGTGGGCGTGGGCGTGGGCGTGGGCGTGGGCGCACTGGGTGGCACCGGCGCTGGTGTCGCGGCTTTCGGCGCGCGTGCCGGTGCTGGCGCGGCGCCACCCGGCACTTTCTCGCCAGGCTCGACCAGGATCGCGATCGGGTCGTTCACCTTCACGCCCTGCGTGCCGTCGGCGACGAGGATGCGGCCGAGCACGCCCTCGTCCACCGCCTCGACCTCCATCGTCGCCTTGTCGGTCTCGATCTCGGCGATCACGTCGCCGGCCTTCACCGTATCGCCCTCGTGCTTGAGCCAGCGCGCGAGCGTGCCCTCGGTCATCGTCGGCGAGAGCGCGGGCATCAGGATGTTGGTGGCCATCGCGCGATCTCCTCAGAACAGCTTCTTCACCGCGTCCACCACCCAGGCGGGCTGCGGCAGCGCGAGCTTCTCTAGATTGGCGGCGTAGGGCAGCGGCACGTCCGCGCCGTGCACGCGCGCGGGCGGCGCGTCGAGCCAGTCGAAGGCGTGCTCCATGATCTGCATCGCGACCTCCGCCCCGATGCCGGCGTAGGGCCAGCCCTCCTCGACGGTGACGAGCCGGCTGGTCTTCTTCACGCTCTCCACGATCGTTGCGGTGTCGAGCGGGCGCAGCGAGCGGAGGTTGATCACCTCGGCGCTGATCCCCTGCTCGGCCAGCGCCTCGGCCGCGGCGAGCGCCACGCCCACCATGATCGAGAACGCAACGATCGTCACCTGCGTGCCGGGCCGCTCGACCTTCGCCTTGCCGATGGGCAGCACGAAGTCGTCCGCCGTCGGGCATTCGCTGCTGTGGCCGTAGAGGATCTCGTTCTCCAGCACGATCACCGGGTTGGGATCGCGGATCGCGGCGCGCAGCAGGCCCTTGGCGTCCGCCGCCGACCAGGGGGCGACGACCTTGAGGCCGGGGACGTGCGCGTACCACGAGGCGTAGCACTGGCTGTGCTGCGCCGCGACCCGGCTCGCCGCCCCGTTGGGGCCGCGGAAGACGATGGGGCAGCCCATCTGCCCGCCCGACATGTAGAGCGTCTTGGAGGCGGAGTTGATGATCTGGTCCATCGCCTGCATGGCGAAGTTGAAGGTCATGAACTCGACGATTGGCCTGAGCCCGTTGAGCGCCGCCCCCACCGCCATGCCGGTGAAGCCATGCTCCGTGATCGGCGTGTCGATGACGCGGCGCGCGCCGAACTCCTCGAGCAGGCCCTGGCTGACCTTGTAGGCGCCCTGGTACTGCGCGACCTCCTCCCCGAGCAGGAACACGCGGTCGTCGGCGCGCATCTCGGCGGCCATGGCGTCGCGCAGCGCCTCGCGCACGGAGATCGGCTTGGTCGGGCCCCAGTCCTTTTCCGCCGCACCCGCGGGCTCCGGCGCGCGCGGTGCCGCGGCAACGGCCGGAGCGGGGCTGGGCGTCGGCGCCGGGGCGGGTGCCGGGGTCGATACGGGCGCGGGCTTCACCGCCTCGCCGTCGGCGCCGATCACCGCGATCGGCGTGTTCACCGCCACCCCCTCCGTGCCCTCGGGGACCAGGATGCGCGCGAGCCTGCCCTCGTCCACCGCCTCCACCTCCATCGTCGCCTTGTCGGTCTCGATCTCGGCGATGACGTCGCCGGCGCGGATGTCGTCGCCCACGCTCTTGAGCCAGCGGGCGAGCTTGCCCTCGGTCATGGTCGGCGAGAGCGCCGGCATCAGGATCTCGGTCGCCATCGCTCAGCACTCCACCAGCACGTCGGTCCACAGCTCCGCGGGATCGGGCTCGGGCGAGGCCTGGGCGAAGTCCGCGGCCTCCTGCACCACCGCCTTCACCTCGTCGTCGATCGCCTTGAAGCCGGCCTCGTCGACGCCCATCCCCTCCAGCCGGTGGCGCGCGTGCTCGATGCAGTCGCGCTCGCTGCGCATCTTCTGCACCTCCTCGCGCGTGCGGTACTTCGCGGGGTCGGACATGGAGTGGCCGCGGTAGCGGTAGGTCTTCACCTCCATCAGGTACGGGCCCTTGCCGGCGCGGCACCAGGCGACGGCGGCCTTCGCCGCCTCCCACGTCGCCTCGACATCCATGCCGTCCACCTGCGTGCCGGGGATGCCCCAGGCGGCGGCGTTCTTGGAGAGGTCGCGGCTCGCGGAGGCGCGCTCGACGCTGGTGCCCATGCCGTACTTGTTGTTCTCGATCACGTAGATGCAAGGCAGCTTCATGAGCGCGGCGAGGTTGAAGCTCTCGTAGACTTGGCCCTGGTTGGAGGCGCCCTCGCCGAAATAGGTCACGGCGACGCGGTTGTTGCCGCGATAGGCGTTGGCGAAGGCAAGCCCGGTGCCGAGCGAGACCTGCGCGCCGACGATGCCGTGGCCGCCGAAGAAGTTCCGCTCCTTGCTGAACATGTGCATGGAGCCGCCCTTGCCGCGCGAATACCCGGTGGCGCGCCCGGTGAGCTCCGCCATTACGCCGCGCGCCTGCATGCCGGTCGCGAGCATGTGGCCGTGGTCGCGGTAGGAGGTGATGACCTGGTCGGTTTCGTCGAGGGCCGCCTGGATGCCGACGACCACCGCCTCCTGGCCGATATAGAGGTGGCAGAAGCCGCCGATGAGGCCCATGCCGTAAAGCTGGCCCGCCTTTTCCTCGAAGCGTCGGATCAGCAGCATCCTCCGGTACGCGGCGAGGAGCTGGTCGCGGTCCATGCCGGACGCCGCCTCCCTGCCCTTGCCACGCTTCTTCGCATCGACCGCCATGGGCACCTCCCGAGATCGGGCGAGACCTATCAACCGGGTCGGGCCGCCGCAAGCGCGGGATGGCGAAAAACCGTGATTGTGCAATGCAATACGAGACGTTAACCAGATTTCGGTTAACCGCTTGTCGGGCCGAGACGTTCGGCGCCTGCCGCGCAAGATTCTTCGCGCGCGGCGCCGCCTTCGGCAAGCTTGCGTCGCGGCCGCCCCCGCGATCGCAGCGCCGTTACGGCACCCGGTTGCTCAGAACAGCTTCTTGCCTGGCCCGTAGGGGACGATGATGTCGTTGGGCTGGCTGAGGTTAAGCATCGCGCGCACCCGTTCGTCGAGCACGTCGAGATCGAGGTGGTCGCCACGCAGCGCGGCGACCCGGCGCTCCCAGACGGCGAGGTCGTGCTTCGCGGTCTTGAGTTCCGCGAGCGCTGCCTTCTCTTCCTGCTTGCGTTCCGCATAGGCGTGCAGGCCGCGGCTGCCCCGCGTCGCCTGCCAGCCGAAATACGCGGCAAAGAGGAAAAGGACGGCCGGCAGGACCATGCCGCGGACCCGCCGCCGGATGCTCCGGCCCCAGGAGGCGTTGGGACGCGCGGCGTCCGCGCGCGAAGCGGTCATCCGCGACGGCAGCAGGCGCGAGGGGAGCAGGGACGAGGCGGAGAGGGACACGAGTGGCCTATCGGCAGGACGTCGGGAAAGCGCGATTCGAAACACATTTTCTCCGATTTGCCAGAGGTTTCTGAAAAATTTTTCACCCCCGCCCGGAGATTTGCCACCTATTTGCCATAACAGCGCCCGGCGACGGTCCCAAAGGCAGGGTTGGATCGTGCCCACACAGAGACAGAAACACCCCGAGGAGGCTCAGCGATGAAGAGAAACGCGCTCCTGATTGCCGCCGCCGTGGCCCTGGCGCTGCCGGGCGCGGCGCTGGCCGATGGCTGGCACGGCCGTGGCGGCGACTGGCACGGACACGGGCACGGGGATTGGCACGGTGGCTGGGCGCCGCCGGTCTATTTCGGCCCGCCGCCGGTCTATGTGGCGCCGCCGCCGGTCTACGTGGCGCCCCCGCCCGTCTATGTGCCCCCGCCCGTCGTCTACGCGCCGCCCGTCGTGGTGGCCCCGCCCTCGCTGTTCCTGGGCTTCAGTTTCCACTGAGCGGCCGCGCCGCGGGGCCGCGCGGGGCAGGGCCCCGTCAGCGCCGCGTGAGGATCGTCCGCCCGGCGTACTGCGCCGCCGGGCCGAGCGCCTCCTCGATGCGCAGCAACTGGTTGTACTTGGCGATACGGTCGCTGCGCGACAGGCTGCCGGTCTTGATCTGCCCGCAATTGGTAGCCACCGCGAGGTCGGCGATGGTGGCGTCCTCGGTCTCGCCGGAGCGGTGGCTCATCACCGCGCGCCAGCCGGCACGGTGCGCCATCTCCACCGCCGCCAGCGTCTCTGACAGGGTGCCGATCTGGTTCACCTTCACCAGGATTGCGTTGGCGCACCCCTCCTCGATGCCGCGCGCGAGAAATTCCGTGTTCGTCACGAAAATGTCGTCGCCGACGAGTTGCACGCGCGCGCCCAGGCGCTCGGTGAGCAGCTTCCAGCCCGCCCAGTCGTCCTCCGCGCAGCCGTCCTCGACCGAGACGATGGGGAAGCGCGCGCAGAGATCCTCGAGGTAGCCGACCATGCCGGCGGCATCGAGTTCCAGCCCCTCGCCCGCGAGCCTGTAGCGCCCGCCCGAATGGAACTCGGAGGCGGCGCAGTCGATCGCGAAGGTGACGTCCTCCCCCGGCCGGTAGCCGGCCGCCTCGCAGGCGCTGGCGATGAAGCCGAGCGCATCGGCGGCCGAGCCGATGGCGGGCGCGAAGCCGCCCTCGTCGCCGACATTGGTGTTGTGCCCAGCCGCCGCGAGCTTCTTCTTCAGCGCCATGAAGATCTCCGAGCCCATGCGCAGCGCGTCGGCGAATGTGCCGGCGCCGACGGGCTGGATCATGAACTCCTGGATGTCGATCGGGTTGTCAGCGTGCTTGCCGCCGTTGACGATGTTCATCATCGGCACCGGCAGGATGCGCGCCGCGACGCCGCCGACATGCCGCCATAGGGGCACGCCCGTCTCCGCCGCCGCCGCCTTGGCGCAGGCGAGGCTGACGCCGAGCAGCGCGTTGGCGCCGAGGCGCGACTTGTTGGGCGTGCCGTCGAGGTCGATCAGCAGTTCGTCGATCAGCACCTGTTCCGCGGGATCCATCCCGACGATGGCGGCGAGGATCTCGCCGTGCACCGCCGCGACCGCCTCGCGCACGCCCTTGCCGCCATAGCGCGCGGGATCGCCGTCGCGCTTCTCCACCGCCTCGTTGGCGCCGGTGGAGGCGCCGGAGGGAATGGCGGCGCGGCCGACGATGCCGCTCTCCAGGATCGCGTCGACCTCGATCGTGGGGTTGCCGCGGCTGTCGAGGATTTCGCGGGCGGCGAGGGTGGCGATGGCGCTCATGCGGGGCTCCGTTCGGCTGCGCGGGCGCTCTATCAGAGCCCGCGCCCGCTCGCTACCGCCCCCGGGTTGCGGCCGGATCGCTACCGTCCGTTGCCTT
>JAJYFW010000059.1 GCA_021785335.1 Pseudomonadota bacterium | reverse complement strand
GTCCAGATGCGCCCAGGTCTTCTTGTTGACGAAGCGCTGCACGAACTGCGCCGCGGTGATGGCGCCCCCCGGCCTGCCACCCACGTTCTTCATGTCCGCGATATCGGACTTGATCTGCTTGTCGTAGGCCTCGCCCAGCGGCATGCGCCACATCTTCTCGCCGGTGGCCTCGCCAGCCTCGTGCAGCTGTTTCGAGAGCGTATCGTCGTTGCTGAAGAAACCGGCGCACTCGTGCCCGAGCGCGATGATCATCGCCCCGGTCAGCGTCGCGAGGTCGATCATGAAGCGCGGCTCGAAGCGCTCCTGGCAGTACCAGAGCACGTCGGCGAGCACGAGCCGCCCTTCGGCGTCGGTGTTGATCACTTCCACCGTCTGGCCGGAGGCCGTCTTGACCACGTCGCCGGGCCGCTGCGCGGTGCCGGACGGCATGTTCTCAACCAGGCCCACCAGCCCCACCGCGTTCACCTTCGCCTTGCGGCCGGCCAGCGCCGCCATCAGCCCGACCACGGCGCCGGCGCCGGCCATGTCCCACTTCATGTCCTCCATGCCGGCCGCGGGCTTGATGGAAATGCCGCCGGTGTCGAACGTGACGCCCTTGCCGACGAAGGCGAGGGGGGCGGCGGCGCCCTTGCCGCGCCCGCCGGCGCCGTGCCACTGCATCACCACCATGCGCGGCTCGTGCGTGCTGCCCTGAGCCACGCCGAGCAGCGCGCCGAAGCCCAGCTTCTTCATCTCCTTGGGCCCGAGAATCTCCACCTTCACGCCGAGCGCCTCGAGCTTCTTGCAGCGCTCCGCCATCTCCGCGGGGTAGAGGACGTTGGGCGGCTCGGCCACCAGCTCGCGGGTGAGGAACACGCCGTCGACGACGGCTGCCATCGGCGCGTGCGCGGCGCGCGCGGCGGCGAGGTCCTCGGTCAGCACCGTGACCTTGGCGAGCTTCGGCTTGTCGGTTTCCTTCTCCGTGGTGCGGTAGCGGTCGAACCGCCATGCGCGGAGCGCCATCCCGGTGGCAACGGACGCCGCGAGCCCGGGCGTCAGGCCCTGGGCCGCGACCGTCGCGTGCTCCTCGCGCGCCAGCAGCGCCGCCGCGGCGCCACCCGCCTCCTCGGCGCCAAGCCGCGTGACCTCGCCGGCCTTGCCCAGGCCCACCGCGACGATGCGCGAAATGGTCCCGCCCGGCATCGCGGGGGCGAGGATGGTGCAGGTCTGCCCCTTCTTGCCGGTGAACTCCGCGGCCTTCAGCGCGCGGACGATGCCGCCGCCGGAAGCCGTGTCGGCCGCCTGCCAGGGCGCCTCGCCCTCGGCGATCAGCAGCACCAGCGCGCCGGTGCGGGGCAGGGCGGGTTTGGCGAAGGCGAAATCGGGCATGCGTTCTCTCCTGCTTGTCGGGCCTGCTTGTCGGGCGGAAAGGTAGCAGCGCGCGGGCGATTGGCCAGGGGGGCGTGAACCGACGGGGTCGAGTGGCCATGGGGCGGGCAATCGTCCATAAGCACCGCATGCAGCACGACCAGCTCCTCGACCTCGCGATGACGCTCGCCGCCCGCGCCGGCGAGGCGATCCTCGCCGTCCGCGCCCGCGGCTTCGCCACCCGCAACAAGGATGACGACACGCCGGTGACCGAGGCCGATCACGCCGCCGAGGCACTGATCACCGCGGGCCTGCGCGCGGCGACCCCGGCGATTGCGGTGGTCGCGGAGGAGGAGGTCGCTGCCGGCCGCATCACCGAGCCGGCGCGCCGCTTCTGGCTGGTCGATCCGCTGGACGGCACGCGCGAGTTCGCCAAGGGCCGGGACGACTTCGCCGTCTGCGTCGGCCTGGTCGAGGACGGGCGCGCGGTACTCGGCGCGGTCGGCGCGCCGATCGCGGGAGCGGTCTATGGCGGCATCGTCGGGAAGGGCGCGTGGAAGCGCGACGCCTCCGGCATGGTGCCGATCGCCGCCCGCGCCGCGCCCGAGGCCGGCATCGTCGTCGTGGCCTCGCGCCACTACAGCGACGACCCGCGCCTCGCCCCGTTCCTCGCCGGCCGCAAGGTGGCGGAGATCATCAACATGGGCAGCGCGCTCAAGTTCTGCCGTGTGGCCGAGGGCAGCGCCGATCTCTATCCGCGCTTCGGCCGCACCATGGAGTGGGACACCGCCGCCGCGCAGGCGATGCTGGAGGCGGCGGGCGGACGAGTCGCGCGACTCGACGGCGGTGAGCTGCGCTACGGCAAGCCGGGCTGGGAGAATCCTGGCTTCGTGTGCACCGGCCGCCCCTGACGCCAAACGCGTGACGGAGCTTCTTGCCCCCGATCCGGCCGGCATCGCCCGCGCCGCTTCGCTGCTTCTCGCGGGCGAACTCGTCGCCTTCGGCACCGAGACGGTCTACGGGCTCGGCGCCCGCGCCGCGGATGGCGAGGCGGTCGCGCGTATTTACGAAGCGAAGGAAAGGCCGACCTTCAATCCACTGATTTGTCACTATTCATCGGCTGAGGCAGCGTTCCGCGACGTGGTGGCGAACGACGCGGCGAGGTCGCTCGCCACACGCTTCTGGCCCGGCCCGCTGACCCTCGTCCTGCCGCGGCGCGAGGACTGCCCGGTCTCGCTGCTCGTCGGCGCCGGGCTGCCCACGCTTGCCGTGCGCGTGCCTTCCGCGCCCGCCGCCCACGTGCTGCTCGAATCGGTGGGCGAGGCGGTCGCCGCGCCCTCGGCGAATCGTTCCGGCAGGGTCAGCCCGACTCGCGCTGAGCACGTCATGGCGGAACTCGGCGGGCGCATCGCGGCGATTCTGGACTCGGGCCCGTGCCCGGTCGGTGTCGAGAGCACGGTGCTCGACCTCGCCGGCCCGCCCACGCTGCTGCGCCATGGCGGCGTCACGCGCGAGGCGATCGAGGCCGTGATCGGCCCCGTCGCCGAGGCCGCCACGCCGGCCGCGACGCCACGCTCGCCCCTGCGCTCTCCGGGCCAGCTCGCCTCGCACTACGCGCCGAGGCTGCCGGTGCGCCTGGAGGCCACGTCCGTGCGCGCCGACGAGGCGCTGCTTGCCTTCGGCCCGCCGCTTGCCGGCGCCGGCACCGTCTTCCAGCTCTCGCTGCGCGGCGACCTCGTGGAAGCCGCCGCCAACCTCTTCGACGGGCTGCGCGCCCTCGACGCCGAGGGCACCACGCGCGGCCTCGCCGGCATCGCCGCCATGCCCATCCCGGCGACAGGCCTGGGTGCCGCGATCAATGACCGCCTGGCGCGTGCCGCCGCCCCCCGTTGAGGCACGCGCCCGGTTGACGACAACGGAAACCAAGGCGAACCCTGCGGCCATGGACGCGCCCGCCCCCGACCTTGCAGCCCTGATCGCGCGCCTGCGCGAGGCGCTCGGCCCCGCCGGCGTGCTGACCGATCCCGCGGACCTGGCGCCAGCCGAGACGGACTGGCGCGGCCTCTACCACGGCCGCACGCCGGCGCTGCTGCGCCCGGCCAGCACCGGCGAGGTCGCGGCGGCGATGCGCCTCTGCGCCGAGGCCGGCATCGCCGTCGTGCCGCAGGGGGGCAACACCTCCATGGTCGGCGGCGCGGTGCCGGACGAATCGGGCCGGCAGGTCGTGCTCTCGCTGGCGCGGCTGGAGCGTGTGCGCGCGGTCGACGCGGTGGACCTCACCCTCACCATCGAGGCGGGGGCGACGCTGCGCGCCGCACAGGATGCTGCGGCGCAGGCCGGCTGCCTGCTGCCGCTCTCGATCGGCTCGGAGGGCTCGGCGCGGGTCGGCGGCATCCTCGCCACCAACGCCGGAGGCAACAACACGCTGCGCTACGGCAACGCGCGCGACATGGTGCTGGGGCTCGAGGTGGTGCTCGCCGACGGCACGGTCTGGGATGGGCTCAGGCGCCTGCGCAAGGACAACACCGGATATTGCCTGCGCCAGCTCTTCGTTGGCTCTGAGGGCACGCTCGGCGTCATCACCGCGGCCGTGCTCAAGCTGGTGCCGCGCCCAGCCGCCCGGTGCGTCGCCTTCGCCGCGCTGCCCTCGGCCGCCGCCGCGCTCGACCTGCTCGCGCGCCTGCAGCGCCACGACGCCGCGTCGCTCGCCGCCTACGAATACATGGCGCGCGCCGGGCTCGACCTCGTCATCAGGCACATCCCCGGCACCGCGCTGCCGCTCGCGACGCCTGCCGGCCACTACGTGCTGATCGATCTCGCCACCCCGCGCCCGGACGCCGACCTGCGCGGCGGGCTCGAATCCGTGCTCGCGGCGGCGATGGAGGCGGGCATCGTGCTCGACGCCGCGATCGCCGAATCGGGAGCGCAGGAAGCGGCGCTCTGGAAGCTGCGCGAGGAGCACTCGGAGGCGCAGAAGCGCGCCGGCGCCAACGTCAAGAACGACGTGTCCGTGCCGGTCTCCCTGGTGGCGGAACTGCTCGCGCGCGGCACCGCGGCCTGCGAGGCGCTGCTGCCAGGCATCCGCGTCGTGCCGTTCGGCCATGTCGGCGACGGCAACATCCACTTCAACCTGCTGCAGCCGGAAGGCATGGACCCCGCCGCTTTCCTGGCCATGGACCATGCCATCATGGACGCGGTCTGCGACGTGGTGCGCGAGCTCGGCGGCAGCTTCTCCGCCGAGCACGGCATCGGCCGGCTCAAGCCCTACCTGATGCCCGCGTGGCGCGGCGGGGCGGAGCTGGCGATGATGCGCGCGATCAAGGCGGCGCTCGATCCGCGCGGCCTGCTCAACCCCGGCAAGCTGCTGCCGGAAGAAAGTGCGCCGGTCGTTGGCCGCGCGGCGCCGGGCGGCTAGACTGGCCGCTCCCAGGACAGGCCTCGCGATGCCAGCCGAGCCGAGCCAACCCGGGCGCCGCGCCGGACGCTTAGAACCGCGTCCTTCGGGGCGTTCGCCCCTTAGCGCCGTCGCGCTGTCGCGGCTCGACCGTTACATCCTCGCCCAGCTGGTGCTCGGCCTGGTGGCCGTCACCGGCGGGCTGGTGGCGCTGGTCTGGATGACGCAGTCGCTGCGCTTCGTGGAGCTGATCGTCGATCGCGGCCTGTCGCTGTGGGCCTTCGTCAAGCTCACCGGGCTGCTGGTGCCGAGCTTCGTCGCCATCATCCTGCCGGTCGCGGTCTTCGTCGTGGTGCTGTTCGCCTATCAGCGCCTGGCCGCGGACCGCGAGATCACGGTGATGCGCGCCGCCGGCGTTTCCAATCTCGGCCTCGCGCGGCCGGCGCTGCTGCTCGGGCTCGGCGCCTTCGTGCTCTGCTTCGTGCTCAACCTCTGGATCGTGCCGGCGGCGTTCGGCGCCTTCCGCGAATACCAGTTCGCCGTTCGCAACCGCGTCGCCGCCTTCCTGCTGCAGGAGGGCGTGTTCACCCAGGTCACCAGCAAGCTCACCGTCTATATCGGCAGGCGCGACCCCAACGGCACGCTGCACAACCTGCTGATCGACGACGAGCGCGACCCGGATTCGCCCGTCACCGTGCTGGCCGAGACCGGCCGCCTGCTTGGCACCGGCGCGGCACCCACCGTGCTGCTCTACAACGGCAGCCGCGAGCAGGTTGACCCGAAGACCGGTGCGCTCGAGGTCGTCTCCTTCGCGCGCAACGCCATCAACCTCGCCCAGACCGGCGGCGCCAACGCGCCCAAGTTCCGCGATCCGACGGAGATGTCGCTGGGCGAGCTGCTGCATCCGCCGCCGGGCGCCGTGCAAAAGCGCGACCTCGGCAAGCTGCTGGCCGAGGCGTACCGCCGCCTCACCAGTCCCTTCACCTGCATCGGCTATGCGCTGCTGGCGCTGGCCGCGGTGCTGTGCGGGCGGTTCCGCCGCCATGGCGGCGGCATGCGGGTCTTTGCCGCGGTGCTGATCATGACCGGGCTGGTGGCGCTGGGGCTCACCATCAACAACCTCGCCGCGCGCAACACGGCGCTGGTCTGGCTGATGTGGGGGCATGCCATCCTGCCCGGCGTGGTCTGCGCCTGGCTGCTTTTCGGCCCGCGCCGGGAGGCCTCGCCGCGGGGCATGCCGCACACCACCGGCGCCCCGGCATGAAGCTCGCGACCATCCTCTCCTTCTACGTCACCCGCGTCTTCCTCGCCGCGGTGACGGCGATGCTGGCGGGGCTTACCACCATCCTGGTGCTGTTCGACTTCGTCGAGTTGCTGCGCCGGAGCGAAACCAAGCCGCACGCGACACTCGGCATCGTCAGCGAGATGGCGTTCCTGCGCATGCCGTGGATGCTGATGGAGGTGCTGCCATTCGCCATCCTGCTCGGCGGCATCATCGCTTTCTGGCGCCTCGCACGCTCGCACGAGCTCGTCGTGGTGCGCAGCGCCGGCGTCTCCGCGTGGCAGTTCCTTGCCGGGCCCGTGATCAGCGCGACGCTGCTCGGCGCCTTCGCGACCGCGGTGCTGAGCCCGGTCTCGGCCGCCATGCGCGCCCGCGCCGACGCGATGGACGCGGCCTATCTGCAGACCGACAGCGGCGGGCTCGCGCTCGCGGGCCAGCAGCTCTGGGTGCGTCAGGCGGATCGCGGCCTGGTGGCGGACGGCGTCGCCATCCTGCACGCCATGGGGGTGGCGCTGGTGCATGGCACGCTCACCGCCGCGCACATGACGGTCTTCCGGCTCGACGCGCACAACGCCTTGATCGAGCGCGTCGAGTCCGGGCACGCGGAACTCGCGGCCGGCACCTGGCGGCTCGCCGCGGCGCGCGTGCTCACACCGGGCAACCCGCCGACGCCGCCGGCCAGCATGACGCTCGCCACCGACATGACGGTGCGGCGCGTGCAGGAAAGTGTGGCCTCGCCCAACACGTTCGGCGTCTGGGCGCTGCCTGGTTTCATCCGTCTTCTGAAACAATCGGGCTTTTCCACCGTGCGGCATCGGCTGCACTTCCAGTCGCTGCTCGCTCTGCCGCTGCTCGCCGGCACCATGGCGCTGCTCGCCGCCGGGTTCTCGATGCGCCCGCA
Source organism: Pseudomonadota bacterium (assembly GCA_021785335.1). The sequence goes on along the minus strand of JAJYFW010000059.1, from coordinate 1,385 downwards.
GCGGCGCGGCGGCGTCGCGCGGATGCTGGGCAGCGGCGTCGTCGCCGGCTTCGCGCTGTTCGTCGTTGCCAAGTTCGCCGAGCGCATCGGCGACGCGGGCACGCTGCCGGTGGTGCTCGCGGCCTGGGCCCCTGCTGCCTCCGGGCTGCTGCTCGCCACCACGCTGCTCCTGCATCTCGAGGATGGCTGAGCGCGTGGCAAGGAAACAGTCCCGGCGCCGTGTGCGCGCCACCCTGGCGATGCTGCTGCTGCTGGTTGCCCCGACGCTGCCCGGTGCGGCGGTGGCGCAGAGCTTCGGCCCCGCGGGCGGCGGCTCCTCCGTGATCGGGCACGTGGCGCCGGCCTCGCGCAACGCGCCCGTGTTCTACCAGGCCGACCGCGCGAGCTACGACCGCAGCACCGGCATCGCGACCCTCTCCGGCCATGTCGAGCTGTGGCAGGCCGACCGCGTGCTGATGGCCGACACCGTCACCTACGACGAGCGCACCGGCGTCGCCGCGGCGAAGGGCCATGTCGTGCTGCTGGAGCCCGGTGGGCAGGTCGTGTTCAGCCACTACGCCGAGCTTTCCAACGGCATGAAGAACGGCGTGCTGAAGGACCTGCGCGTCACGTTGCAGCAGGGCGGCAAGCTCGCGGCCAACGGTGCCGAGCGCATCAACGGCCGCCTCAACGAACTTTCGCGCGCCGTCTACAGCACCTGCCCGGTCTGCGCCCAGCACCCGAACCGCCCGCCGCTATGGGCGATCCGCGCGCGCGACGCGATCCAGGACCTCGACCACAAGCGCATCGAGTATCGCGACGCGGTGATCGAGATCTATGGCGTGCCGGTGTTCTGGCTGCCCTACCTCACGCATCCGGATCCGACGGCGAAGCGCGCCACCGGGCTGCTCGTGCCGAGCTTCGGCTATTCGCGCGCGCTCGGCGCCTTCACCCGCATCCCGTATTTCTGGGCGATCGACCCGCACCAGGACGCGACCCTCACGCCTCTTATCGCCACCCGCAACGGCCCGGGGCTCGACTTCCAGTACCGCCGCGCCCTCAACGACGGACGCCTCACCGTCAACGGCTCATTCGCGCGCTACGGCAGCAGCGTCGGCGGCAACATCGACGCCACCGGCAACTTCTCGATCAACGACACCTGGCGCTGGGGCTTCGACCTGCAGCGCGCCAGCTCGGCCAACTACGTGCGCGACTTCAAGGTGCACGGCGTCGGCACGATCCTTACCAGCCAAGTCTACCTCGAGGGGTTCGGCCAGGGCGCCTACGCGCGCATCGACAGCCGCTTCTACCAGGGGCTCGCGACCAGCCAGGACAGCAGCAAGCTGCCCTTCGTGCTGCCGCGGGCGGAATACGCCTTCGTGAGCCAGCCGGACGTGTTCGGCGGT
>JAJYFW010000058.1 GCA_021785335.1 Pseudomonadota bacterium | reverse complement strand
GCTCTCGCCGGGCGACCACATCGTGGCACCCAGGGTGATGTACTGGGCCCTGCGCTCCTGGCTGCTGACCGAGGCGACGCGCTGGGGGCTCGCGGTCGATTTCGTCGAGACCGACGACCTCGCGGCGCTCAAGGCGGCGGTGAGGCCGGGGGCGACGAAACTCGTATGGCTGGAGACGCCGTCCAACCCGCTCTGGACCATCACCGACATCGAGGCCGCCGCCGCGATCGCGCACGCCGCGGGCGCCAGGCTCGCGGTCGATTCCACCTGCGCCTCGCCGGTGCACACCCGCCCGCTGACGCTGGGTGCGGACATCGTGATGCACGCGGCAACCAAGGTGCTGAACGGCCATTCCGACGTCATCGCCGGCGCGCTCGCGGCGCGCGAGGACGATGCGTTCTGGAACCAGATCAAAACGGTCCGCAAGGCGCAGGGTGGCATCCTCGGTCCGTTCGAGGCGTTCCTGCTGATGCGCGGCATGCGCACATTGCACCTGCGCCAGGAGCGACAGTCCGCCTCCGCGCTGGCGCTGGCCGAGCGCCTCTCCGCGCACCCGCTGGTCGCGCGCGTGCTCTACCCCGGCCTGCCGCAACACCCGGGCCACGACGTCGCGCAGCGGCAGATGCAGGGCGGCTTCGGCTACATGCTCTCGATCCAGGTGGTGGGCGGCGAGGCGGCCGCGGTGCGCACGGCGGCGCATGTCGAGCTCTACAAGCGCGCGACCTCGCTCGGCGGCGTCGAGAGCCTGATCGAGCACCGCGCCTCCATCGAGGGCGCCGGCACGCCCTGCCCCACCGACCTGTTGCGCCTCTCGACCGGGATCGAGGACGCGGGCGACCTCTACGCCGACCTCGACCAGGCGCTGCGCGCCGGCCACGGCTGAGCGCCGGGGCGCCCGGTTACACAGCCGCGCGATCAGAGCGTCCGCCGGCGAAACAGCCACGCGGCCGCGACGAGGTTGACGGCGCCGATCACCGCCATCGGCCAGTATTGTGACGCAAGCGCACCGATCCCTGCGCCCTGCAGGAACACGCCGCGCACGATCACCAGGAAGTAGCGCATCGGGTTGATCAGCGTGAGGTCCTGCACCCAGGCGGGCATGTTGGCGATCGGGGTAGCGAACCCTGAGAGGATGATCGAGGGGACCATGAACAGGAATGCGCCGAGCAGCGCCTGTTGCTGGGTCGACGCGAGCGAGGAAAGCATCAACCCGATCCCGGTCACCGCGATGACGAACAGCAGCAGCCCGAGATAGAGCGGCAGCAGCCCGCCGCGCAGCGGTATGTCGAACCAGAAGACGGCAGCGACGATGATCACCGAGGCCTCGACCGTGCCGATCAGCACCCCCGGCAGGCCCTTTCCCACCAGGATGTCCACCGGGCGCATCGGCGTCACCAGCAGCTGGTCGAACGTTCCGGTTTCGCGTTCGCGCGCGACCGAGAGACCGACCACTAGCAGCGTCACCACCTGGGTGAGCAGCGCCACGATGCCGGGCACGATGAACCATCGCGAACTAAGCGTGGGGTTGTAGAGCGCGCGCAGGACCAGCACCGCAGGTGGTGCCGGGCCGCCATGCGCTTCATCCCAGTTCAGGGCAAAATTGGTCAGGATGGTGTTGGCATAGCCCTCGATGAGCAGCGCGGTGTTGGAGTTGCGCCCGTCGACGATTGCCTGCACCGGCGCCGGCTGGTGAGTCAGCAGGTCGCGGGTGAAGCGCCGGTCGATCACCAGCACGAGCTGCACCTGCCGCGAGTCGATCAGGCTGTTGATCCGCCGCCCACTGCCGAGCATCGCCACCACGTGGAACGTGGGCGAACCGGCGAAATGCGCGACCAGCTCGCGCGAGGCCTGGCTCGTGTCCTGGTTGTAGATCGCCATCGGCACGTGGTTGAGGTCGAAGGTCGCGGCATAGCCGAACACCATGAGCTGGATCAGCGGCGGGCCGATCAGCACCACGCGGCTCTTGGCATCGCGCAGCACCGCGAGCAGCTCCTTGATCACCAGCGCGAGCACCTGCGACCACATCGGCGTCAGTCCAGCCGCCGGCGGAATACGGCGCGCGCCAGACCGAGGAAGATCGCCGCCATCGCCGCGAGCGCCAGCGCGTTGGGCAGAATCACCGACCAGACATCCCCGGCGAGGAACACCGATTGCAGGATGGCAACGAAATACCGCGCCGCCACGACATGGGTGATCAGCTGCACCACGCCCGGCATGCTGCCGATGTCGAACACGAAGCCCGAGAGCAGGAAGGCCGGCAGGAACGTGGTGATGATGGCGATCTGGCCCGCGACGAACTGGTTGCGCGCGAAGCTGGAGATCAGCAGCCCCATGCCGAGAGCCGCGAGCATGAAGAGGGCGGAGGCACCGGCGAGCACCCACCATGAGCCCACCAGCGGCACGCCGAACAGCAGCACCGCCATCGCGACCGAGGCCGCCATGCCGCCCATGCCGAGCAGGAAATACGGAATGAGTTTCGCGAGCAGGATCTCGCGCATGGCCACGCGGGTGACCATGAGCGCCTCCATCGTGCCGCGTTCCCACTCGCGCGCGATCACCAGCGCCGTCAGCAGCGCGCCGGTCAGCGTCATGATCACCGCGATCAGTCCCGGCACCAGGTAGTTGCGGCTGCTCACCGCCGGGTTGAACCGCACCCGCGGCTGCACCGAGAGTGGCGTCGGCGACGGGCGGCCTTGCGCGCGCGCCTGGGCGGTGAGCCACGTGGCCCAGACCTGCTGCACATAACCCTCGACGAGGCGTGCATCGTTGGCGTCGACACCGTTGACGATGACGCCGATCGGCGCGCCGCCGCCATGCTGGGCGCGGCGGGCGAAGTTGCTCGGCAGCCAGACGATGCCCTGCACCTCCCGTGCCTGCATCGCTCGCTCGGCGTCCTGGATGGTGAGGAACGCGCGCGGACGGAAATAGGGCGAATGGCCGAACGCACCGGTGAAGCTCGCGGCGAGCGCGCCCGGCTGCTCCACCACGAGCCCCAGCGGAACGTTGCGTGCATCCAACGAAACGCCATAGCCGAAGATCAGCAGCAGCACCGCGGGCAACGCGAAGGCGATCGCCAGCGCCGAGGGATCGCGCCAGATCTGCAGGAACTCCTTTCGCAGCAGGCCGCGCATGCGCCGCAGGGCCACCTGGTTCATGCCGCGAGCACCCTGTTATCCGCGGCCTCGACCACGGCGATGAAGGCGTCCTCCATGGTGGGCTCGGGCCGGGCCGCGGTGCGCGCGATGGCCTTGATCGCCTCCGGCTCACCGGCTGCCAGCACGCGGCCCTGCGCCATGATCGCGAGCCTGTCGCAATATTCCGCCTCCTCCATGAAATGCGTCGTCACCAGCACCGTTACTCCCCTATCCGCGAGGGCGTCGATGCGCCGCCAGAACTCCCGCCGCGCCAGCGGGTCGACGCCGGAGGTCGGTTCGTCGAGGAACAGGATGTCGGGCTCGTGCATCAGCGCGCAGGCGAGCGCCAGGCGCTGCTTGTAGCCGAGCGGCAGGTCGCGCGCCGTCGCGTCCAGCATCGGCGCGAGCTCGAACTCCTCGCTCGCCCATGCGATGCGCTCGGCGCGCCGATGCCCGCGCAGCCGATAGGCGCTGGCGAAGAAGCGCAGGTTCTCGCCCAGGGAGAGGTCGCCGTAGAGCGAGAATTTCTGCGCCATGTAGCCGATACGCCCGCGCGCCGGCGCCGCCGCCGTGCGCAGGTCGAAGCCGGCGACGCGCAGCCTGCCGGAGGTGGGCGGCAGAAGGCCGCACAGCATGCGGAACGTGGTGGACTTGCCCGCGCCGTTGGCGCCGAGGAGGCCGAAGATCTCGCCGCGGCGGACGCTGAAGCTGATGTCGTCCACCGCGGTGAAGTCGCCGAACCGACGGGTCAGGTGCTCGACCGCGATGACCTCGCCGTCGCCGGCGGGAGGAAGCGAGGCGCGCGCCTCCGCCGGGCCGGGCGACGACGGGATGGGCGACGATGGGGCGGTGCGCCCCACCTTCTCACGCAACCGCGCGACGAACCCGTCCTCGAAGCGCGGCGGGACCGGTGTGAAGCGCAAGTCCCGCACCGGCGGCTGCACGCAGGCCGGATCGGGCACGCTTCCCGGCGCGGTGACCACGCGCACGCCGCCGCCCTGGATCACCGCATCGACCACCCAAGGCAGCGACGCGAGGCGTTCCCGCAATTGCCGTCGCCCGAGCGTGGCAGCCGCTCGGAAGCTTCGCCCCTCCATCGCGCCGGAAATCTCGCGCGGTGGGCCGCTGCCGAGCAGCTTCCCCTCGTGCAGCAGCAGCACGGTGTCGCAGCGCTCGGCCTCGTCGAGATAGGCGGTGCTGAACAGCACGGTGGTGTGCAGGCCGCGCGTCAGGTGGTCGATGATCTGCCACAGCTCGCGTCGGGAGACGGGGTCGACGCCCACCGTCGGCTCGTCGAGCAGCAGCAGGTCGGGCGGCTGCACCAGCGTGCAGGCGAGGCCAAGTTTTTGCTTCATGCCCCCGGACAGCCGGCCGGCCATGCGCCCGGTGAACGGGCCGAGTCCCGTCATGTGCAGCAGCTCGGCGTAGCGCGCGGGCCGTTCCGATGGCGCAACGCCCTGCAGATCGGCGTACAGGTCGAGGTTTTCCCGGACCGAAAGATCTTCGTAGAGGCCGAAATGTTGCGGCATGTAGCCAACCCGCGCCTGCACCGCGAGCGGGTCGCGCGCCACGTCGATGCCCAGCACCTCGATGCTCCCGGAATCCGGCAGCAGCAGCCCGGCCGCGAGCCGCATCAGCGTCGTCTTGCCGGCGGCGTCGGGCCCGATCAGACCCGTGACACCGCCGCGCCGCGCCTCGACGCTGATGCCGTCGAGCGCCACGACGACCCGCTTGCCGATATGGAAACGCCGCCGCAGATCCTTGCAGCGCAAGGCTGCGGCCGGCTCAGCCGCCGGCGGCATGGGCGGGCCCGCATCCCGGGTGCGCCGGCGGCGGTGGCTGCTCGGGATCGATGTGCACGCTCGCCGGCATGCCGAGCCGCAACTGCCCGCGCGGATCGCAGACATAAATACGCATCTGGTAGACCAGCGCCGTGCGCAATGCCGGCGTCTCCACCGTCTTCGGCGTGAACTCCGCGGTCGGCGACACGTAGCCAACCCAGCCGTGATAGACCGTGCCGGGATAGCTGTCCGTCGTCACCGTCGCCGCCATGCCGTAGCGGACGCGGCCGAGTTCGCTCTCGGGCACATAGGCGCGCACCCAGAGCGGGCTGGTGAGCGCCACGGTGAACACGGGCGTCGCCGGCGAGGCCATGTCGCCAGGCTCCAGGATGCGGTCCTCCACCACGCCGTCGGCCGGCGCGTGGAGCCTGGTGTCGTGGTATTCGCGCCGCGCCAGCGCCACGGCGGCCGCTGCGGCCTCGTAGGCGGCGCGGGCGGCATCGATGTCCTCCTTGCGCGGCCCCTTCACCGCCAGGATGTAGGCCTGCTTCGCCGCCTCGTATTGCTGGCGGACGGATTCGAACGCCGCCCTGGCATTGTCACGCTGCTGCAACGTCGCCGCGCTGGTGGCCGCGAGGGTCGCGAAGCGGCGATAGGTGACCTCGTCGTTCTCGTAGGTGATGCGCAGCGCGTCCATCGCAGCCTTTGCCTGCGCTATCTCTTCCGGCCGCGAGCCCGCAAGCAGCTTGTCGAGCTGTGCCTTGAGGTTCTGCATCGTCGCCTTCGCCTGAGCGAGCGCGGCGGCGTAGCGCGTCGCGTCCAGCGTCGCGAGCAGTTCGCCCCGGCGCACCGCCGCCCCCTCCTGCACCAGCATCGAGGCGATGTGGCCGCTGGCGTTGAACGTGGGCTGCACCTCGCGGATATCGACGTCACCGTAGAAGGTCAGGGTCGGGCCCGCCCGCATTTCCGTGCGCCGCGCGTAGAGCCAGCCCCCCGCGCCCAGCGCGGCCACCACGACGACGGCGGCGATCAGGCGGGTTTTCTTCGGCATGGCTCGGTCTGATCCGCGGTTCCGGTCGATGGCATCGGCGCGATCACGCCTGCCGGGCTTTCGCTCAAGCTACCCGCTCCGGGGCGAGCGCGTCACCTTGGCCGCCAGCATCGTCCCCGCTCCGCTGGAGGAGGAACCGTGTCACGTTACGCCGCAAGGGGATCCCCCTCGATCAGGTGAAAGCTTTCTTTGCGCGGTGTCGTCCGCGGGCGCCTTGATCACGATCAACACCGCGAAGGCCGGCGCGCGCCAATGTCAGGCCGCGCAAAGGATTTGCAATGCGCTGGAACACATCGGTAGGTTGGCACCCATGGAAACACCCTTCGTTCTGGTCCTGCTCGCATCGACGACAGGGGCGAGCGAATGCCTCACCATCGCGACCAGCGTCGGCCAGACGCTGGGCAGGCCGGTGCAACTCGCGCACGTGGAAGCCGGGCCGGGGGCGATCATCCTGCCCTCGCAGGAACAGTTGAGCGAGTTCGAGGCCGAGCATTTCGCCGAGCGCGAGAAGACCCAGACGGAGGCGGTCCGCGCGCTCGTCGGCGGCTGGAACGCCAACGCCGGCCAGAACCTGCCGCTCGACGTGTTCACGGGCGACGAATGGCGCGTGATGCGCCATTACCGCGGCCACGTTGCCATGGTGGTGCTGGCCTCGCCGCATACCCAGCCCGTGGGGCACCGCGACACGCTGCGCGCGGCGCTGCTGCGCACCGGCCACCCGGTGGTGGTGGTGCCGCCAGGCTGGGAGAACGGGTTCGGCCGGCGGTTGCTGGTGGGTTGGGCCGATTCGCCGCCGCTGCGCCGCGCCATCGCCGCCTTCAACCCGTTCCTGGCCGCGGCCGGGGCGGTGGACGTGGTGGCCGTGGGCCAGGACCCGGCGGTGCTGGAAACGGCGCGCGGCGTGCTCGGGCCGATCGCGCCGTCCGCGAACTACCGCGTGGTTGCTCCCAACGGCCGGCGCACCGCCAACGTGCTGCTCGAGGAGGCGCGGGCCACACAGGCGGACGGGCTGGTGGTCGGCGCCTTCCGCCGCGGCGAGATCCTCAACTGGCTCGTCCCCGGCACGTCGAGCCGCCTCATCCTCGAGAGCTTCGTGCCGCTGCTCATGAGCGCCTGACCGAGGTTCTCCCGCGCGACGAAGAGCGTTGCGTCGCGCGGGGCCGTCGGCTTCGTACGCAGCGTCCGGGTCAGAGCCAGCCCAGGCCGCGCGCCAGCATGTTGAGCGCGACCAGCACGATCACCGGGACGAAGACGCGCTTCAGCCAGACGTTGGACATGCGCGTCAGCATCTTCGCCCCGACCGTGGCACCGAGCAGCACGCCGAGCGCCACCGGGGCCGCGATCGCCGGGTCGATGTCGCCGCGCTGGAAAAAGATCCCGGCGGAGGCCGCGGCGGTCACGCCGATCATGAAGTTGCTGGTGGTGGTGGAGACCTTCATGGGCAGCCGCATCGCGGTGTCCATCGCCAGCACCTTGAACGTGCCGCTGCCGATGCCGAGCAGGCCGGAGATCAGGCCCGCGATGTACATCAGGCTGAAGCCCCAGCGGATATGCGCCACGTTGTATGCCACGTCCTGCCGGCTCCGCCGGTCGGGGTAGGTTCCGGGCAGACGCAGGCGCGCGGCCCATTTGTGGTTGATCACGTTGGCCGGCAGCTCCTCGCCGAGGCGCATCACCAGGGGCATCGCCGAGATCAGCAGCACCACGCCGAAGACGATGAACAGCACCGTGGGGTCGAGCATGGTGGAGAGCAGGGCGCCGCAGATGGCCCCCGTCGTGGTCGCCACTTCCAGGAACATGCCGACGCGCAGGTTGGTCATGCGGTCGCGCACATAGGCCGCCGCGGCGCCGGAGGAGGTGGCGATGACCGAGACGATGGAGGCGCCGATCGCCGCGTCGAATGGCACGCCGAAGCCGAGCGTGAGGATCGGCACGATGAACACGCCGCCGCCGAGGCCCACGAGCGCGCCGACGAAACCGGCAAAGGCGGAGGCGAACAGCACGAAGAAGAAGAACCCGAGCCTGCCGTCCTTCACCACCGCGGCTTCCGGCCGGCCGAGCCAGGCGCCCACGCCGAAGATGCTGAACAACAGGATCGCCAGCACCAGCGTCGTGATGATCACGTAGGTGCGGTCTTCCTCGAGCGCGAAGGCGATGATCGATACGGCGACCCGCAGCACCGGGGTCGCGAGCAGCACCAGCAGGCCTACGATGACGACGGAAAGCGGATCGCCGGCACCGACGCCGTTCACGACCTCCGGCAGCGTACTGGGGTAAGTGGGGTGAACGAGGACCCCCGTGTAGCGCTGCACGAAGAACCAGGAAATGCCGACGAGGATGATCGCGACGCTGAGCAGCACGCCGCCTCGCAACACGCCGCTGATGATCAGTTCGGTTTTTCGGATGATGCTGTCGTCGGGCCCGAGGGAGATGGTCTTG
>JAJYFW010000057.1 GCA_021785335.1 Pseudomonadota bacterium | reverse complement strand
CTGGTGCTTGCGGTCCTGTTGGCGGCGATTTTTGCCCCGCTGCTGGCACCCTACGACCCGGCGCACCAGGACCTGCTCGCCACCCTCGCCCCCGCGGCCTGGCAGCAGGGGGGCAGCATGGCGCACTTGCTCGGCACCGACAGTCTTGGCCGCGATGTGCTCTCCCGCCTTATTTACGGTGCGCGGGCCGCGATGCTGGTTGCCGTGGCCGCCGCCACCGGCGCGGCGCTGATCGGCTCGCTGCTTGCCCTCGCCGGTGGCTATCTCGGCGGCTGGGCCGACTGGTTTATCGGCAGGGCGGTGGATGTCTGGATGTCCTTCCCGCCGGTGATCCTCTCGCTGATCCTGATGACGAGTCTCGGCACCGGCCTGTTCAACGTCATCCTTGCGATTGTCCTGGTGGACTGGACGCGGTTCTGCCGCGTGCTGCGCGCCGAGGTGCTGGTCGTTACCCGCCGCGACCATGTCGCCGCGGCCCGGCTGCTCGGCTTCTCGCATCTGCGCACTGTGCTGCTCGAGGTTCTGCCCGCGGTCCTGCCGCTGCTGTTCACTCTGTTCGCCCTCGAAATGGGCATCGCCGTCGTCGTGGAGGCGATCTTGTCGTTCGTGGGCCTTGGCGTCGGCGCCAACCAGATCGCCTGGGGCCAGATGATCGCCGACGGACGTCAGGCGGTGTTCGAGGCGCCGTGGAACCTGCTGGCGCCGGTGCTGGCCATCTTCGCCACTGTCGCCGGCTGCAATCTCGCCGGCGACGGGCTGCGCCGAGCGCTCGATCTCGACACGACCCGCGCATGAGCCTGCTCACGGTCGAGAACCTGACGGTCACCGCGCGCGTGGGGCAGGGGGATGCGGCCCGCGTCGCCCCGGTACTGCGCGGCGTCGGCCTTGCCCTCGACAAGGGCGAGGTGCTGGGCGTTGTCGGCGAATCCGGCGCCGGCAAATCGATGCTTGGCCGCGCCATCGCCGGCTACCTGCCGCCAGGCTTCTCGGTCGCCAGCGGCCGGGTGGATTTCAACCGCCGCAACCTCCTCGCCATCACGGCGGAGACACGCCGCGCCATGCTCGGCCGCGAGATCGCCTTCATCCCGCAGGAGCCGCTCTCGGCCCTCAACCCGGTCCGCACCATCTTCTCGCAACTACGCGAGCACTTCGCCCATCTCGGTCTTCCCCGCCACCAGCACCGCGACCGCGCCATCGAGGCGCTGGCTGAGGTGCAGCTCTCCGACCCCGAGAGCCTGCTCGGCCGTTTCCCGCACCAGCTTTCGGGGGGCATGTGCCAGCGTGTGCTCATCGCCATGGCCTTTGCCTCGCGCCCGCGCCTCATCGTCGCCGACGAGCCGACCACGGCGCTCGACGTCTCGGTACAGGCCCGTATCCTGGAGTTGATGGCCTCGCTGCAGCGGCGCGCCGGCACCGCGGTGTTGTTCATCACCCACGATCTGCGCCTCGCGGCCGGCATCTGCGACCGGCTTGCGGTGCTCTATGCCGGCGCGGTCGTGGAGGAGGGCGGCGCCGCCTCCGTCCTGTCGCGCCCGCTGCACCCCTACACGCGCGCGCTTGAGCTCGCGAACCCGGCGCTGGGCACGCGCCGCGGCCTCATGGTGCTGCCGGACCACATGCCGGGGCTCGCGGCGCTGGCGGAGGCCACGGGATGCCGCTTCGCGCCGCGCTGCCCGGTGCGCAGCCGCGGTTGCGCCGAACGCGAGATCCCGCTCATCGGCGACAATCGCCGTGTCGCCTGCCAGTATCCGGAGCGCACCCTCGGTATCACCCCCTCCGCTCCGGTGCCGCCGCATCGCGCCGGTACCGGCGAGGTGCTGCTGAGCGTGGAGGGCCTTGGCCGGCGTTTCCGCGTGGGCGGCCTGATCAGCCGCCGCGATGTCGTCGCGCTGGAGGACGCCACCTTTACCCTGCGCGAGGGCGAGTTCCTCGGCGTCGTCGGTGAGAGCGGCAGCGGCAAGTCCACCCTCGCGCGCCTCATCGTGGGGCTCGACCGGCCGACCACGGGCCGCATCACGCTGGCCGGGGCCGACGTCACCAAGGGCGATGCCGCGGCGCGCGAGATCCGCCTCGCCAACCTGCAGATGGTGTTCCAGAATCCGAGCTCGGCGCTCAACCCGCGCCGGCGCGTCGGCTCCATCGTCGCGCAGGCGCTGGAGGCGATGCACCGCCCGGCGGCAGAGCGCGAAGCCGTTGCCGCGGAGCTGATGCGCGCCATGGGGCTCGACCCCGCGCTGGTCTCGCGCCTGCCTGCCCAACTCTCCGGCGGTCAGCGTCAGCGTGTCAACATAGCCCGCGCGCTCGCCGCCGGTCCGCGCCTGCTGGTCGCCGACGAGATCGTTTCGGGTCTCGACGTTTCGATCCAGGCGCAGCTGTTGGCACTGCTCGCGCGGCTGCGCGCTGGCGGCATCGCGCTGGTGTTCATCTCGCACGACCTTGCCGTCGTTCGCCACCTCTGCGACCGCGTCATCGTCATGCAGCAGGGCCGCATCGTCGAGCAGGGGGAGACGGAGCGCGTCTTTTCCGCGCCGCAGGCCGACTACACGCGCGAGTTGCTCGCCGCCGCCCCGCCGGATATCGGCGTCCCCGCGCCGACTAGGCTGCTCGCCATCCCGCCTCCTTCAGGATAGGCAGCACGCCCGCGATGAAGGCGGGCAACTCGCTCTCATAGTTGACGAAGCTGATCGTCGTGCCGGCAAACCCGGCCTCGGCAAGCCGGATCATCTCGTCGGCGATGTGGCGTGCCGTGCCGACGACGGGATACGTGCCGGCGCCGCCAGCGAAGCGCTTGCGGTGCAGCCGGTACGCCTCGGCCTCGTGCGAGCCGGAGAACTTCTCCTTCGCCCCCATGTAGTGATCGACGCTTGCCGTGTCTTCCATCTCGACGGCGTAATGTTCGTAGTATGCCTCCGCCTCCGCCTGCGTGGGCCGGCACACCACGTGGCAGGTCGCGAGCACGCCCACCTCGCGCCCTTCCTTCACGGCCCGGCCCTTGATGTCGGCGATCTGCTCGCGCCCCTTCGGGATGTCGACGAAGCTGGTCAGCAGGCAGTCCGCCGCCTTCGCCGCGAAATCCCGCCCCGGCGGCGAAAACGCCGCATTGACGGTGAGCGGCCGCGGCCGCTGCACCGGCAGCGGCTTTCCCGAGACGTTCTTGAGATCGTAGAATTTTCCGGAGAAATCAAATCCCGTTTCGCCGGCATGGATGCGCGAGACGATCTCGAACCACTCGTGCCCCTGCGCGTAACGGTCCTCGATCAGGGGCAGTCCGAACATCCCGAATTCCTCCGGGTTCCAGCCACAGACGATGTTGAGCCCCGCGCGCCCGCGCGACTGGTGGTCGATCGTTGCCATCGCCTTCGCCGCGAACACCGGGTGCACCATCGGCACATGCACGGTGGAGAACAGCGTGATGCGCTCGGTGATCGCGGCGAGGCCGGCGGCGAAGGTTAGCGTCTCGTAGCTGAGCTCGCGAGAGTTCATCTCGCCACCGAAACCCTTCCACCGCGCGATCGGCAGGAAGAAGTCGAGCCCAGCCTGGTCCGCCATCCGCGCCACGCGCGCGATCCCGTCCCAGCTCGCCGGCCAGCGTTCCGGCACGCGCGTCAGCGTCAGCCCCCCGTCGGCATTGGCGGAAAACACGCCGATCTTGAAGCGGTTGGCGCTCCACGACGGATGGTTCATGCGCAGTTCCTCCCAGGCAACGCTCGGCGTCGCCGCAGACAACGATGCGCGGTGAGTCTCGCATCGACGGCAGACATTTCAACTATAAAATATCTCGACCGCGCCAGTCCGCTTTGCGGCCATTCGCTTCAGCGGTGCCGGGTCAAACTTCGGCGTAACTCGCCTCGTAGCTCACCGGGAAGTTCACCGAGCGCGCGATGAAGCAGTACTGCCCCACCTCGTGGTGCAGCGCGTCCGCCCGGGCGAGGTCCGTGCCGCGCGCGATGCGGATGGCGGGTCGCAGCACCGCGCGCAGGAAGCGCCCTTCACCGCGCGAGCCGGTCTCGCCCATGCCGAGCGGCTGGTCCTCATAGCCGCGCACCACGATCCCGGCGTTGCTTGCGAGGTGGAGGTACCAGAGCATGTGGCAGGCGGCGAGGCTGGCAAGCAGCAGATCCTCGGGGTTCGGCTTCGCGGGGTCGCCGCCCAGCGCCGGGTCGTTGGAGCATTCGACGAGCGGTTTTCCGGGCGTGGCGATGCGCCAGGTGCGGTCGTAGGCGCGGTAGTTCCGTGTGCCCTCCCCGCGGTCGCCGGTCCAGACGATCGTCGCCGTGAAGTCGTGGGCCTTGGCCATTACGGCCTCCGTCTGTATACACGTATGCATGAATACGCTGCGCTACCGCTCTCCGCAACGCCCGGGCCGCACCCCATGACGCCCCAGGCGATCGCCATGGCGCTGCGCGCCGAGCTGATGGCGGGAAGGCTGCGCCCCGGTGACGAACTCCCGCAGGCGGCGCTCGCCGAGCGTTTCGGCGTCAGCCGCATCCCCGTGCGCGACGCGCTGCGTATCCTCGCCGGCGAGGGCCTAGTCGAGATCGAGGCCAACCGCGGCGCGCGCGCCATCAGCCTCACCCCCGGCGAAGTGCGGGAGCTCTACGACCTGCGCATCCTGCTCGAATGCGACGCGCTGCGCCGCGCGGCACCCTCTCTCACGCCGGCCGTTCTCACGGATATCGAGCGCATCCGCCGCAAGTCGGACCTCGATGCCGCCGGACCCGACTGGGCGGAGGGCGACTGGGAATTCCACCGCGCCCTTTACCTTCCCGCGGCGCGCCCGCGGCATCTCGCGCTGGTTGAGTCGCTGCGCCGCGCCTGCCGCCTCTTCGTTGCCGCCCACGCCACCATGCCGGCAAAGCGCCCGCGCTGGCTTGCCGAACACCGGGAGATCGTCGCCCATCTCCGGCGCGGTGAAACGGAGCAGTCCGTCGATATGCTGCGCGACCACCTGGAGGCTGCCGCCACTCACCTCCTGCGCCAGATGCCGCCCCGGCCGCGCTGACTTTCAGCGCCTTGGGTAGGGTAGGGGGCTATGCTATAACCCGCGCATGACCCACACCATCCGCGACAAGGCAAAACTTCTCGCGCGCGTCCGACGCATCCGCGGCCAGGTCGAGGCCATTGAGCGTGCGCTCGAGACGGAGGCTGGTTGCGAGCAGGTCATGCACCTCATCGCCGGCATGCGCGGGGCCACCGCCGGCCTGATGGCGGTGGTGGTGGAGGACCACGTCCGCACGCACCTCGTCGATCCCGAGAAACACCACGGCGCGCTGAACACGGAGGCCGCCGAGCAACTCCTCGACATCGTCCGAACCTACCTGCGCTGAGGCCACCATGAGCGAATCCGACGCCGCCGCCCTGTTCCACACCCACAGTTTCCTCGGCGCCGGCCATGAGCGCAGCGAACGGCGCACCTGGGCGGTGATCGGGCTATGCACTGCGATGATGATCGCCGAGATCGTGGGCGGCCTGCTTTATGGCTCCATCGCGCTGGTCGCCGATGGCCTGCACATGAGCACGCATGCCGGCGCGCTCATGCTCGCGGCCCTCGCCTACACCTATTCGCGCCGCCACGCGGACGATCCGCGTTTCAGCTTCGGCACCGGCAAACTCGGCGACCTCGCCGGCTTCACCAGCGCCATCATCCTCGCGATGATCGCGCTCCTCATCGGCTACGAGGCGATCTCGCGGATTTTCGTGCCGGTTTCGATCCATTTCAGCGAGGCGATCCCGATCGCCGTCCTCGGCCTCGTGGTCAACCTCGCCAGCGCCTGGCTGCTCGGCGGCGGACACGACCACGGCCATACACACGGCCACCATCACCACGATCATGATCACGACCACCACCACCACCACCACCACCACCACCACCACCACCACCACCACGACCATGGGCACGATCATGATCACGACCATGGCCACGCCCACCACCACGCCGCCCACATCGCCCGCGACAACAACATGCGCGCTGCCGTCGTCCACGTCCTCGCGGACGCCGCCGTCTCCGTCCTCGTCATCCTGGGCCTGCTGCTCGCCCGCGCCTTCGGCTGGCTCTGGATGGACCCCGTCGTCGGCATCGTCGGCGCCGTGGTGATCGCGAGTTGGTCCTATGGCCTCATCCGCGACACCGGTGCCATCCTGCTCGATATGAACCCGGACCGCGCGCTCGCGGCCAGGCTGCGCGGCATCGTCGAGGCGGATGGCGACACCATCGCTGACCTTCACCTCTGGCGCCTCGGCCCCGGCCATCTCGGCGCGATCCTCTGCGTGGCCACGCGCCATGCCCGCGCGCCCGACCACTACCGTACCCGGCTCGCGGGCATCACCTCGCTGTCGCACCTCACGGTCGAGGTGCATCGTATCGAGGCATCAACGTAATCCGACTACCGCGCTGCCGCCGCGAGCTTCTGCGGCGGCACCGCCGGGTCCGTCAGCATCGCGGCGTCCACCGGCTTCCGCGCCTTGATCAAGGCCTGTGCCGCCCGTATTTCGCGCGCCGCCCCGAGCCCCTCCGCGCCGATCACGCACCCCGCCTCGTCAAGTTGAAACGCGGTGAAGCTCGCGGCCCCTACCTCGCCGCGCCAGACCGTGCGCACGCCCTCGCGCGGCAATCCCGCCACCTGCAGGTTCAACCCGAGTTGATCGGTCCAGAACCACGGCACGTCGTCATAGGCTTGCGGCTTCCCCGCCATCGCCCGCCCTGCCGCGATCCCATGGTTCTGTGCATGCCGCCACGTCTCCAGCACCATCCGCCGCCCGAACAGGGGGTGCGGGAACTCGGCGACGTCCCCCGCGGCATGCACGCCCGGCACGTCGGTCGCCGTCGTCTCGTCCACCGGCACCGCGCCCGGGCAGGCGATTCCCGCCGTCTCGGCCAGCGCCGTGTCGCGCACCATTCCGATCCCCGCGATCACCACGTCCGCCGGCACCTCGAACCCGCCGCAGATGACCCGCCCGGGCTCGATTGCATGCACCGCGGCTCCCAGATGCAGTGCCGTGCCCGCCGCCTCGTGCCGTTCGCGCATGAACGCCGCCATAGGCGCCGACAGCACCCGCCCCATCACCCCGTCCGCAGCCTCGATCACCGCGACCTCGCAGCCCCGCGTCCGCGCCGAGGAGGCGATCTCGAGCCCGATCACCCCCGCGCCGATGCACGCCACCCGCGTCCCCGGCACAAGGCGCGCGCGGATCGCCGCCGCGTCCTCGTAGGTGCGCAACAGCAGTGCATGCTCGCCCCCGGGAACCTGAAGCGCCCGCGGCCGGCCGCCGGTCGCGATCAGCAGCTTCTCCCAGCCGAGCACGCGCCCGTTGGCGAGCGCCACCTCGCGCGCCTCGGTCCGTATCGCCTCGACGCGCACGCCCGACACCGTCGCGATCTTTCGTTCCGCCAGCTTCTCTTGCGAGAAGAACAGTTGCGGCCCCGGCATTGTCGCGGCCAGCAGCGCGTCCTTCGAGAGCGGCGGGCGCTCATAGGGCAGATGCGCCTCCGCCCCGACCAGCGTGATGTCGCCCTCGTACCCGGCCTCCCGCGCCGCCACCGCCGCGTTGCCGCCGGCCTGCCCGGCCCCCACGATCACGATCCCACTCATCGAGCCCTCTCAGAAACACAGGCGACAGAAGCGCGCTCCACGGGCAAACTACACGCCACGATTCGCAACGGAAGGGCGCGTGCATGAGCGGTTGGACCAAGGTGGCGAAGCTTGCCGACGTAGCGGAGGGCGCGGCGGTCGCGGTGGAGGCCGGCGGCCAGCAACTGGCCCTCTACAACCTCGGCGGCGGCGAGATCCGCTGCACCAGCAATGTCTGCACCCACGCCTTCGCGCTGCTCACCGATGGCTGGCTGGAAGACGGCGTGATCGAATGCCCGCTGCACGCCGGCCGCTTCGACGTGCGCACCGGCAAGGGCCTCTGCGCCCCGATCGAGGAAGATCTTGCCACCCATCCCGTCAAGATCGAGGGCGGCGACATCCTGGTGGAACTGCCCTAGAAGCCCCAGACCGTCCGCGCGTTCTCGCGGAAGAAGCGCTGCCGTGTCGCCGCGTCGAGCGGCAGCGGCATCGCGTGGGCCGGGTCGTCGTAGTCCCAGTGGGGATAGTCGGTCGCGAAGATCAGCCGGTCCCACCCGATCCAGCCGATCACTTCCGCGAGATGCGCGGGATCGGACGGTTCCTCCATCGGCTGCGTCGTAACCCAGACCTGCCGGCGGATCGTTTCGGAGGGCGGCTCCTTCACGTGCGGCACCTCGGCGCGCATCCGCGCCCATAGCCGGTCCAGCCGCCACGCGAAGCTTGGCAGCCAGGCGAAGCCGGACTCGATCAGCACCAGCTTCAGCGTGGGATGCCGCGCGAACACGCCTTCGAAGATCAGCGAGGCCAGCCCGGCCTGGCTCGCCTGCGCGTGCCCTGCCATC
>JAJYFW010000056.1 GCA_021785335.1 Pseudomonadota bacterium | reverse complement strand
CATCGGTGCTGCCCCGGACAGCACCATGGTCGCCGATTCCACCTCGGTGAACCTGTTCAAGCTGCTCGCGGCGGCGCTCCGCCTGCGCCCCGGCAGGCGCGTCATCCTCTCCGAAAAGGGCAATTTCCCGACCGACCTCTACATCGCCCAGGGGCTCGCCGCCCTGCTCGAACAAGGCCACGAGCTGCGCACCGTGACCGCGGCCGAGATCCCCGCCGCTCTCGACGGGAACGTGGCGGTGATGATGCTCACCCACGTCAACTACCACACCGGCGCCATGCACGACATGGCCGCGCTGACGGCGGCCGCCCACGCCAGCGGCGCGCTCGCCCTCTGGGACCTCGCCCATTCCGCCGGCGCCGTCCCCCTGGCGCTGGCCGAGGCCGGCGCGGACCTCGCCGTCGGCTGCGGCTACAAATTCCTCAATGGCGGTCCCGGCGCCCCCGCCTTCCTGCACGTCAACCCCGCGCTCCAGGCGGAGATCCGCTACCCGATCACCGGCTGGCTCGCCCACGCCGCCGCCTTCGCCTTTGAGCCGGGCTTCCGCCCCGCCCCCGGCATCGCGGCCGCCGGCGTCGGCACGCCCCCGGTGCTCAGCCTCGCGGCGCTTGAATGCGGCGTGGACATCGCGCTGGAAGCCCCGATGGCCGAAATCCGCGCCAAGTCCCTCGCCCTGACCGCCCTCTTCATGCGCCTCGTCGAGGAGCGCTGTCCCGGCATGGGCCTCACCATCGTCACCCCGGGCGAGGACTCACGCCGCGGCAGCCAGGTCTCGATCCGCCACGAGCATGCCTGGCCGATCATGCAGGCCCTCATCGCCCGCGGCATCATCGGCGATTTCCGCGCCCCGGACGTGCTGCGCTTCGGCATCACGCCCCTCTACCTGCGCCACGCCGAACTGTGGGACGCGGTCGAGGCCCTGCGCGACATCCTCACCGCCGGCGCCTGGCGCGACCCGCGCTTCGCCGTCCGCCGCGCGGTGACGTAACGGACGCCACGCCGGCAGCCACAACCACTCCCTTGTGAGGCGCGCCCGGCCCCGATAGGCTGCCTCTATCCCCGAATCGCGACTGAACCATGTCCTCCGCACCCGCCCCGCGCGCCGCTCCGTACAAGCGTGTCCTGCTGAAGCTCTCCGGCGAGGCGCTGATGGGCAACCGCGACTTCGGACTCGACACGGAGACGGTCGCGCGTATCGCCGCCGATATCGGCGACGTCGTGGCCACCGGCGCCCAGGTCTGCATCGTCATCGGCGGCGGCAACATCTTCCGCGGCGTCTCCGCGGCCGCGGCCGGCATGGACCGCGCCCAGGCCGACTACATGGGCATGCTCGCCACCGTCATGAACGCGCTCGCCATGCAGAACGCGCTGGAGCAGCACGGCGTTCCCACCCGCGTGCAGTCCGCCATCCCCATGGCCAGCGTCTGCGAGCCCTATATCCGCCGCCGCGCCGAGCGGCACATGGAAAAGGGCCGTGTCGTCATCTTCGCCGCCGGCACTGGCAACCCGTTCTTCACCACCGACACCGCCGCCGCGCTCCGCGCCGCCGAGATGAACTGCGACGCCCTGCTCAAGGGCACCCAGGTGGACGGCGTCTACTCCGCCGACCCCCGCAAGCACCGCGAAGCGCAGCGCTACGAGCAACTCACCTACCTCGACGTGCTCTCGCGCGACCTCTCGGTCATGGACGCCTCGGCGATCTCGCTGGCGCGGGAAAACCACCTGCCGATCGTCATCTTCAACATCCACGCCCCCGGTGCCTTCGCCAGCGTCATGCGAGGTGAAGGAAGGTTCACAACAATTCTCGAACCCGCGTAAGCAAGCAAACAGTACCAAACACTATATACCTTTCCCGGAGCCTGCACCTTGGACCTCGCCTCGCTGAAGCAAGACCTCACGCGCCGGATGGACCAGGCGATAGAGACCCTGCGCCGGGAGTTCGCCGGCCTGCGCTCCGGCCGCGCCTCGCCCGCGTTGCTCGAGCCGGTGCGCGTCGAGGCCTACGGCTCGATGACCCCGCTCAACCAGGTGGGCACCATCGCGGTGCCGGAGCCACGCATGATCACCGTCCAGGTCTGGGACCGCAGCTTGGTCTCGCACGTGGAAAAGGCGATCCGCGACGCCGGCCTCGGCCTCAACCCGGCCTCGGACGGCCAGCTTATCCGCGTGCCCATCCCGCAGCTCACCGGCGAGCGCCGCACCGAACTCTCCCGCGCCGCTCATAAATATGCCGAGGCCGCGAAGGTCGCCATCCGCGGCGTCCGCCGCGACGGCATGGACCGCATCAAGGCCGCGGAAAAGAAGGAAATCTCCGAGGACGAGGGCAAGCGCTGGTCGGAGGAGGTGCAGAAGCTCACCGACGCCATGATCAAGCGCATCGACGAGGCGCTGGCCGAAAAAGACCGCGAGATCGTCCAGGTATGACGCAAGCGCCGCGCTCCCGGCCGGAATGGCGGCCCCCGCCGGGCTGGCGGTTGTGAGCGCCCTCACGCAGACCGCGGCTGCGGCCACCGCGGACGCGCCGCCCGCGCCACGGCACGTCGCCATCATCATGGACGGCAACCGCCGCTGGGCGCAGGCACGCGGCCTGCCCCGCCTCGCCGGGCACCGCGCCGGGGTCGAGGCGGTGCGCCGGACCGTCCGCGCCTCGATCCAGCACGGCGTCGGCTGGCTCACGCTCTACGCCTTCTCGTCCGAGAACTGGCGCCGTCCGCCCGACGAGGTGGTCGACCTCACCGGCCTCCTACGCCACTTCGTCCGCGCCGAGATCGCGGAACTGGCCCGCCAGGGCGTCCGCCTGCGCTTCATCGGCGACCGCAACCGCTTCTCGCCGGAAATCCGCGCCGACCTCGCGGCGGCGGAGGAGACAACCAAGGCCAATCGCCGCCTCATCCTCGTCGTCGCCCTTTCCTACGGCGCGCGCGACGAGATCGTGGCTGCTGCCCGCGCCGCCGCCGCCGCCGCCGCGGCCGGCAGGCTCGATCCCGCCGAGATCGACGAAAGCCGCTTTTCGTCCCTGCTCTCCACCGATGGCATCCCTGACCCGGACCTCATCATCCGCACCTCCGGCGAGCAGCGCCTGTCCAACTTCCTGCTGTGGCAATCCGCCTACACCGAGTTGCTCTTCCTCGATGTGATGTGGCCGGATTTCGGGGAACGCCATTTCGCCGACTCGCTGGCCGAGTTCGCCCGCCGCGAACGTCGCTTCGGCGCGCGCCCCGGTTGACCGATCCCACCGCGCCCACGCCGCCGGCCCGGCAAGCAGGGCGCTGGCGCGACCTCGCGCGCCGCACCGCATCCGCCGCCGTTCTGGTCCCCCTCGCCCTCGCCTGCCTCTGGCATGGCGGCATCGCGTGGATCGCATTGATCGCCGCCGCCACCATCGCCCTCGCCTGGGAGTGGGCGCGCATGCTGCGCCTGCCCCTGGAGGCGGTGGCGACGATCGTGCTCGGGGTCGGCGTCGTCGTCGCCCTGCTCCTGCGCGGCGCCCCACCGCAGACGCTGGTCAGCGCCTTGTTCGGCGTCGTGCTGCTCCACTATCTCTGGTTCAAGAGGCAGGCCCCGGCGCTCGGCGTGCTGGCCATCGGCCCGCCGGCGATCGCCCTGATCTGGCTGCGCCTCGGCTCAGGGGGCATTTACAACATATTGTATTTATTGTTCATTGTATGGTCCTCGGATATCGGAGCCTACCTGGCCGGCCGCCTCCTCGGCGGCCCACGCCTGGCTCCTTCCATTTCGCCCGGCAAGACCTGGTCCGGGGCCATCGGCGGACTGTTCGCGGCGGGGCTGGCGGGCTACGCCGCCGCCGCCCTCGCGCCCCCGACAAATCTGTACGCGTTCGCGCTTGCGTGCTTTCTGGGACTGATCTCACAACTGGGCGACCTCGCGGAGAGCGCACTCAAGCGTCATTGCGGGGTCAAGGATTCCGGTGCGCTCATCCCCGGCCACGGGGGCGTGTTCGACCGGCTGGACGGATTGCTCGCGGCCGCCACGGCAATGGGGCTGATGGCGGCGGCAACCGGAAACGGGGTAGTGCTCTGGCGCTGAAAAAAGTGAGAGAAGCATCCGGCGCCACGCAAGATGAGCATCGCATGAGAAGCACCGTCGCATGAAAACCGTCTCCGTCCTGGGTTCGACCGGCAGCGTCGGCACCCAGACCCTGGCGCTCCTCGCGGAGCATGCCGGCGCCTATCGCGTGCGCGCGCTAACCGCCGGTCGGAACGCGAGCCTGCTCGCCCAGCAGGCGGTCGCCTTCGGCGCCGAGCGCGCCGTGATCGGCGACCCCGCGCAATACCCCGCTCTCGCCGCCGCCCTTGCCGGCACCTCCATCCGCGCCGACGCCGGGCCGGAGGCGGTCTGCGAGGCTGCCGCCATCCCGGCGGACTGGACCATGGCCGCCATCACCGGCGCCGCCGGCCTGCGCCCCACGCTGGCCGCCATCCGCCGCGGCGGCGCCGTCGCGCTGGCCAACAAGGAAGCGCTGGTCTGTGCCGGCGAGGTCATGCTCGCCGCCGTGCGCGAGGCGGATGCCACGCTGCTGCCGGTCGATTCGGAGCACAACGCGATCTTCCAGGCGCTCGCCTCCGGCCCGCGCGACGCGCTGGAAAAGATCATCCTTACCGCCTCGGGCGGCCCGTTCCGCACCGCCTCGCGCGAGGACATGGCCCGCGCCACGCCGGAGACCGCGCTCCGCCACCCGGTCTGGTCCATGGGCGCCAAGATCTCGATCGATTCCGCGACCATGATGAACAAGGGCCTCGAGGTGATCGAGGCGGCGCGCCTGTTCGGCCTCGCCTCCTCCGAGATCGAGGTGCTGATCCACCCGCAATCAATCGTCCACGGCCTGGTCTGCTGGCGCGACGGCAGCGTCATCGCGCAGCTCGGCTCGCCCGACATGACGGTGCCCATCGCCCACGCGCTGGCCTGGCCCGGCCGCATCGCCACCCCGGCCCGGAGGCTGGATCTCGCCCGCGCCGGCACGCTGGAGTTCGCCGCGCCGGACCTCGACCATTTCCCCGCGCTGCGCCTCGCCCGCGAGGCGCTGGAGGCGGGTGGCGGCGCCCCCGCCATCCTCAACGCCGCCAACGAAGTTGCCGTCGCCGCTTTCCTCGAGCGGCGCATCGGCTTCCTCGACATCGCCGCCGTCGTCGCCGAGGTGCTCGCTCGCCTCGGCTCGCGACCGGCGGACGATCTCGCCCAGGTCCTCGCGCTCGACGCCATGGCGCGCGAGGCCGCCCTGCCCGTCTGCCGCCGGAGAGCCGCTTGATCGAACATTTCCTGGCCAGCCTGCCCGCGCCCCTCGGCAGCCTGATCCCCTTCGTCGTCCTGCTCGGCATCCTCGTGTTCGTGCACGAGTTCGGACATTATTTCGTTGCTCGCGCCGTCGGCGTCTTCGTCGAGACGTTCTCCGTCGGCTTCGGGCCCGCCATCTTCACCTGGACGGATTCCGTCGGCACCGTCTGGAAGATCGGCTGCATCCCGCTCGGCGGCTACGTCAAGCTGCACGGCCACGACCCCAACGAGGCGGACCCCGAGGTCCGCGCGGCCTGGATGACCGGCCGCACCTTCCACGAAAAAAGCATCGCCCGTCGCGCCGCGGTGGTCGCCGCCGGCCCGATCGCCAATTTCATCCTGGCCATCGTCGTGTTCGCGATCCTGTTCATGACCGCCGGGCTCGAAATCCCGCAGCCGGTCATCTCCACCGTCGCCGCCCACTCGCCCGCCGCCGCCGCCGGCTTCGTCAAGGGCGACCGGGTTCTCGCCGTGCAGGGCACCAGGATCGCCGATTTCGCAGCCCTCCAGCACGAAGTCGCCGGGCACGCCGGCAAGACGATCGCCTTCACCGTGCAGCGCGGCGACAAGCAGATCACGCTCCACGCCACGCCGGTCGCGCGCAACGAGGCCGGGAAGACGGTCGGCTATCTCGGCGTCGGCACCGATGTCTTCCGCGCCCAGCGGCTCGGCCCGATCGCCTCCGTCCGCCAGGGCGCTGTGGAGAGCTGGAACATCGCCGTCGCCACGCTGCACGCGATCGGGAACATGCTGTCAGGCCAGGGCGCGCAGGATCTCGGCGGGCCGCTGCGCATCGCGGCGATCTCGGGCCAGGCGGCTAAGCTCGGCTTCTCCAGCTTCGTCTCGCTGATCGCGCTTCTCTCGGTCAATCTCGGGCTGATCAATCTCTTTCCCATCCCCGTGCTGGACGGCGGGCATCTGCTGTTCTTCGCGCTCGAGGCCGTCCGCGGCCGCCCGCTCACGCCGCGGGCGCAGGAATGGGGCCTCAGGACCGGGCTCGCGCTGATCGCCGCGGTGTTCGTCTTCGCCACCTGGAACGACGTCCAGGCACTGCGGATCGTCACCTGGTTCCGCCACCTGCTGGGCTAGAGGTGGCGCAAGCCGGTCAGTCCCCCTCCAGCATCCCCGCCGCGAGGAATCCGCCATCGACCGGCAGCACCACGCCCGACACGTAGGCCGCCGCTGGCGAGGCAAGGTAGGCGACCGCGGCGGCAATCTCCGCGGGCGTCGCATAGCGCCCCGCAGGCACCTGACGCTCATAGGCGGCGCGCACTCCGGCGGAGTGGTGCAGCCGCGCGAGTTCCGTCTCCACCGGCCCCGGCGCGACCGCATTGGCGGTGATCCCGTAGGGCGCGAGCTCGATCGCCATCTGCCGCGTGAGCCCGATCAGCGCCGCCTTGGAGGTGCCGTAGGCGGTGCGCCCGGCCCCGGCGCGGATGCCGGAAACCGACGCGATGTTGATGATCCGCCCGCCGCCCGCCTCGCGCATCAGCCGCGCCGCCGCCTGGCCGCACAGCAACGCGCCGGTGACGTTGACCGCCATCACCCGCGCGAACGCCTCGGCCGGAAAATCGAGGAACGGCGCCAGGGTCGCGGTCCCGGCGTTGTTCACCAGCACGTCTGCCCGCCCCCACCGCACCGCCACGGCGGCGAACGCCGCGTGGACGGAAGCCCCGTCCGCCACGTCGAGCGCGAGGCCCAGCGCGGTCGCACCGGAAGCATCGATCTGCCTCGCCACCCGCTCCGCCGCCGCGCCATCCAGATCCGCGAGCACCACGGCGCAACCATCCTCATGCAGGCGCCGGGCGATCGCGGCGCCGATGCCGCGACCGGCCCCGGTCACCACCGCCACGCGTGCCGCAGATTCGCTCATCGGCCGCTTCTAGACCCTGGCTCAGCCAGGCGCCACGCCCGCCCTTGCGCCGCCATTTTCCACGTTCATGCGTGCCGGCGAGGGAATCCTGCGCTCCCCTCGCCACGACGACTTGCGATAGGCGCCGTGGCTTGTATGGTCCGCCCGCGTTGCGGGTCCCGGCCGGGGGCGCGCCGGTAATGGGGGTCGTGCTGAGTTGATGAGCCGTGTGCCCACGTGGCTTCGGGTGATCGCGCTACCGGTGATCGCGATTGGTCTCGCAATGGCAGTGGTCCCCGCGCGGGCCCAGACCACGGACACCACCGCCCCGCCGCTGCCTGCCGCGACCGCCGCGCCGGCACCCTCCGCCACAACTGCGGCACCGCCGATCTCGGGCCCCGCCCAGGCGGTCACGCCGGAGCCCACGCACACTGTTCCCACGCCACCCAATGCCACCCCGGCACCGCCCCAGGCACCCGCCTCCGGCGCGGCCGCCGCGCCACCGCCGCCGCCGATGCCCGCCGCCACGCTCGGCGGCCCGCAGATGCGCTCGATGGAGCCCCGCTTCGTGCCGCCGCCGCTGCCCGCAGGCATCGGCACCGTCCAGGCCATCAAGGTGGAGGGCAACCAGCGCATCGAGGCCTCGACCATCGAGAGCTACATGGTGCTGCGCGTCGGCGATCCGTTCGATCCCGCGGCCATGGATCGCAGCCTCAAGACGCTCTACGCGACCGGCCTCTTCTCCAACGTGCGCCTCACGCGCGAGGGCAATACGCTGGTCGTGCGCGTGCAGGAAAACCCGATCATCGACCGCGTCGCGATCGAGGGTAACCACGCGCTGACGAGCAAGGTGCTGCTGCCGGAACTTGAGGAAAAACCGCGCGGCGTCTTCACCCAGGCGGCCGCGGCGCGCGACCGCCAGCGCATCCTCGATCTCTATGCGCGGCGCGGCTATTACGCGACCACGGTCACGCCCCAGATCATCAAGCGCCCGGAGAACCGCGTCGACGTGGTCTTCGAGGTGCATGACGGCGCCGCGGCCTTCATCAGCCGCATCGCCTTCGTCGGCAACCACGCCTTCTCCGAAAGCCGGCTGCGCGACGTCATCACGTCACGCCAGGAAGTGTGGTGGAACATCTTCACCTCCGCCGACATCGTGAACCCGCAGCGCCTCGCCGCAGACCGCGAGGCCCTGCGCCGCTTCTACCTGCACAACGGCTACGCCCAGGTCGACGTCGCACCGCCCACGGCGGAGCTTGCGCCCGACCGCAAGTCCTTCTTCGTCACGTTCAACATCCACGAAGGCCCGCGCTTCCGCGTCACCAGCGTGACTGTGCATT
>JAJYFW010000055.1 GCA_021785335.1 Pseudomonadota bacterium | reverse complement strand
TGGCGAAGAACGTGACCATACGGATCGCGGCCCCCAGGCCGCCGGGGGAGACATCGGGCCGCGCCATCGTCGCGGCGATCTCGTCCGCCGGCGCGGCGAACAACCCGGACGGCGGAAAGGTCGAGACCGTCGTCACCCGGCCGGACCACCGCCCACCGGCGCGCTCCATCCCGCGCCCAGCTCTCGCGCCTCGTCGCATGATCTGAACAAGCGCTGTCGCCGGTCGCGTGCGCATTGATGTCCGTCAACCGCACCGGCCGGCCAGGGGCCGGATCGGCGTGGCGCCGTCAGTCGTCGCGGTGCACCCGCTCCATGCGCTCGTGGCGTTCCTGCGCCTCGATCGACAGCGTCGCGATCGGCCGCGCCTCCAGCCGCTTCAGGCCAATCGGCTCGCCCGTCTCCTCGCAGAACCCGTAGGTCCCCGCCTCCACCCGCGCCAGCGCCTGGTTGATCTTGCTGATCAGCTTGCGCGCCCGGTCGCGCGTGCGCAGCTCGAGCGCGCGGTCGGTCTCCACGCTCGCGCGGTCGGTGATGTCGGCCTCGTGGATGCCGCCCTCGGAGAGGCTGGCCAGCGTGCCATCCGCCTCGCGCAGCAGGTCGGCGCGCCAGCGCAGCAGCTTCTGCCGGAAATACTCCAGTTGCAGGGGATTCATGAACTCTTCGCCCTCGGAAGGACGGTAGTCCGGGGGCAGCGTGATCATCATGCGTCGCGTTCCCGTCGTCACGAATCCCAAAGCCGACGCCCCAACCTCCCGGCGCCTCATCCCCGTGCGAGGATGCGCGGGCTTATAGAGACGTGCTGCTGACGCGCCAAGGGGTTGCGCGCCATCTTTCGCGACATTGCACGGAAGTGACGCGTGCCCGCAGCCGGATCTGGGAAAGCAGTGCCGCGAGCGGCGGTTCGGCGGGCGGTACGGGCTCGGCGGCGAGCGCATCGAGCGCCGTCACCGCCGCCGCCTCGTCGCCGCCGAGCATCGCCTGCTGCACCGCGGCGAGCGCTGCCAGCAGCGCATCCGCGTGTCGCCGCGCCGCTCGTCCGGACCCGCGCCGCCCGCGCTCCTCCAGCGTGTCCGGCACCGCGGCGACCGAGGGCAGCGCGAACCCGCCCGCGACACGCCGCGGCGCCGTGGCGAGCCCCATCCCGTATCGCGCTTCCGCCCGCACCCGATCGACCGTCATGGGCGCCTCCCGCGCCGGAAAACCCTGCCGCCCGGCAAAACCTGCCCGCCCAGCGCGCCGACCGGGCCACCGCGTTCCGCCGGGTTTCCCGGCTTCCGCGCTGGCACGATCTTCGCGTGTGCGGGGCATGACCCGGCCCACGACCATGGTCCCGCAATGGTTGACGAGAGGTTTCGCCCGCCTCTCCCCAACCCTCTTCTTCATCCTCCTCCTCGCGGCCACCTTGCTCGCGGCCGCGCCCGCGCACGCCCAGGTCCGCATCAAGGACATCGCCGATATCGAGGGCGTGCGCGGCAACCAGCTTGTCGGCTACGGCCTCGTCGTCGGCCTCGACGGCACCGGCGACAAGCTCAACAACGCCGTCTTCACCCGCCAGTCCCTGGTCGGCATGCTGGAGCGCCTCGGCGTCAACACCCGCGACCTCGCGAGCCAGTTGCAGACCAAGAACGTCGCCGCCGTCATGGTCACCGCCAACCTGCCCGCCTTCGCCCAGACCGGCAGCCGCATCGACGTTCAGGTCGCCTCCCTCGGCGACGCCACCAACCTCACCGGCGGCATGCTGCTCGTCACCCCGCTGCTCGCGGCCGACGGCGAGGTCTATGCCGTCGCGCAAGGCCCGGTCGCCACCGGCGCCATCGCCGCCAAGGGCGCCGGCGCCTCCTACACCCAGGGCGTGCCGACCTCCGGGCAGATCGCCAACGGCGCCACGGTCGAGCGCGAGGTCGGCTACCGCCTCGGCGCGCATCCGCGCCTGCGCCTCGGCTTGCGCAACCCCGATCTCAACACCGCCGAGCGCGTCGCGCGCGCGATCGACGCGGCGATCGGCCCCGGCGTCGCGCGCGCCACGGACCCGCGCACGGTGGCGCTCAACCTCACCGGGCGTCCGGTCGTCGCCTCGCTCGCGCGCATCGAGGATCTGCGCGTCAAGCCGGACACGCCCGCCGTGGTGGTGATCGACGAGGCCTCCGGCACCATCGTCATGGGGGCGAACGTGCGCGTCTCCACCGTCGCCATCGCCCAGGGCAACCTCACCATCCGCGTCACCGAAACCCCGCAGGTGAGCCAGCCCGGCCCGTTCTCCAACGGCGTCACCGCCACGGTCGCGCGCACCTCGATCCAGGTGCACAAGGGCAAGGGAAAGAAGCTCGGCATCCTCGCCGCCAACGTCACGCTGCGCGACCTCGTGGGCTCTCTCAACGCGCTCGGCGTGGCGCCGCGCGACATGATCAGCATCCTCGAGGCGATCAAGGCCGCGGGCGCGCTGCAGGCCAACCTGGTGGTGCGATGATCGCGACCCACGCCGCGCCCGACCGCGCCCGCCTCGCCGCTGCCGCGCGCCGCTTCGAGGGTGTCGCCCTCGGCGAACTTTTCCAGCCGATGTTCCAGACGCTCGGCAAAGCCAGGGGGCCGTTCGGCGGCGGCGCCGGCGAGGCACAATGGATGCCCATCCTCGCGCAGGAGATTGGCCGTGCCGTCGCGAAGTCGGGCGGTCTCGGCCTCGCGGCCCCGGTGATGGCGGCGCTGATGGCGGCGCAGGAAAAGGGAGCGAAGCCGTGACCGCGGACGCATGGGACCGCCTTGCCCACGTTCTCGCCGAGGAGAACGACGCGCTCGCGCGCCTCGACCTCGCGCGCGCCGCCGCGATGCTCGGCGCGAAGGAAGCGGCATTCGCTGCCACCGAAGACGCGCCACCGCCCGACGCCACGCGTCTCGCCACGCTCGGCCAACTCGCGCGCGACAACCGGCGCCTGCTGGAACAAGGCATCGCCACCCAGGCGCGCGTGCTTGCCCTCGTCGCCGCGGCGGCGCGCGATGCAATGGCGGGGGAGGCTCCCGCTTCGTGCTATGGCGCCGCGCCGCGCCAGGGCGCGCCGATGGCCCTGCTGCGCACCGCCTGACCGCGCGGCTGCGACCCATGCGCAGATGGCGCAGCACCCGCGCCCGTCTGAGGCTTGCACTGGACCCGTCCGCCAAGCCCTCCTAAGGACACGCCGCCGGCACGCCCGGCGGGACGTGCCGGTGACCACGAGACGTGACCATGGGGGAAGCCTGGATGTTGAGCGTCGCCATCGCCGCCAGCAAAGGAGCAATCTGATGCAGGTGGTCTTCGCCGTTCCCGGATCGCTCGACGATGTCTCAGGCGGCTACGCCTACAACCGCCGCGTCATCGCGGGCCTGCGCGACGCCGGCCACGCGGTTGAGGTCGCCTCGCTCGCCGGGCGACATCCGCTGCCCGACGCCGCCGCGCTGAAGGCCGCGAGCGATCTCCTCGCGCGTACCGACCGCTCGGCGCGGCTGGTCATCGACGGGCTCGGCCTGCCCTCCTTCGCGGAGCACGTGCAGAATCTCGTCGCCCGCCGCGCCGTGGCGCTGATCCATCACCCGACAGCGCTCGAGACCGGCGCGCCGCCCGACGAGCGGGAGGCGCTGCGCGCGATCGAGCGCGGCATGCTGCCGAGGCTCGCGCGCATCGTCACCAGCAGCGAGGCAACGGCGAAACGTCTCGTGGAGGAGTTCGCCGCCGACCCGGCGCGCATCGCCAGCGTGGCGCCCGGCGTCGATCCCGCGCGCCGCAGCCGCGGCTCCGGGCGCATCACGTGCTGCCTGCTCTCGGTCGGCAACCTCACCGCGCGCAAGGGCCACGACGTGCTGATCAAGGCGCTGGGCCGGCTCAAGGATCTCGACTGGCAGCTCACCATCGCCGGCGCCGAGCGCGAGGTCGGGCAACTCGCCTACCTCAAGCGCATCGCCGAGAAGGCGGGCGTCGGAAAACGCATTCAGTTCCCCGGCGCGGTGGTGGAAGCCGATCTCGAAACGCTGTGGGACACATCGGACGTGTTCGCGCTTGCCACCCGCTACGAGGGCTACGGCATGGCGATCGCCGAGGCCCTGCGCCACGGCCTGCCCGTCGTCACCACCGACGCCGCACCCGCGGCCACGCTCGTCTCGCCGGAGGCGGGCACGGTCAGCCCCGCCGACGATTCCGACATGCTCTCGCGCTGCCTGCGCCGCGTCATCGCCGACGTGCCGTTGCGCCGCGCGATGGCGGACACGGCGTGGAAGATCGGCCAGACCCTCGGCGGCTGGCACACCCAGGCCGAGGCCTTCGCCGCCGCCATCGCATGAGCGCGCCGCTGCCGACGCCCCTCCTCGGCATCGTCGCGGACGACTTCACCGGGGCGACCGACATCGCCGCGATGCTCGCCGCGCGCGGCATGCGCGCGGTGCAGACGATCGGGGTGCCGCAGCCAGGCGAGACGGTCGAGGCCGACGCCATCGTCGTGGCACTCAAGTCGCGCACCGCCCCGGTGGCCGAGGCCGTCGCGCAGAGCCGCGCGGCGCTGGCCTGGCTGCGCGAAGCGGGCTGCCGGCAATTCTTCTTCAAGTACTGCTCCACGTTCGACAGCACCGACGAAGGCAATATCGGCCCGGTCGCGGAGGCGCTGCTCGCCGACCTCGGCGCCGGCTTCGCCCTCGCTTGCCCCGCCTTCCCTGCCAACAACCGCAGCGTCTACGCCGGCCACCTCTTCGTGGCCACGCGCCTGCTGAACGAAAGCGGCATGGAGAACCATCCGCTCACGCCGATGCGTGACGCCGACCTCGTGCGCGTGCTCGGCCGCCAGACCATGGCACCCGTCGGCCTCGTTCCCTTCATCACCGTGCGCCAGGGGGCCTCCGCGATCCGCGACGCCATGACGCGCCTCGCCGAACAGGGCCGCCGCTTCGCCATCGTCGATGCCGTCGGCAACGAAGACCTGATGGCGATCGGCGAGGCCGCGGCCTCCCATGCGCTCATCACCGGCGGCTCCGGCGT
This sequence comes from Pseudomonadota bacterium, assembly GCA_021785335.1. The sequence continues at coordinate 3,502 of JAJYFW010000055.1, read as the reverse complement.
CGCCATGGGCCTGCCCGAGAATTTCCGCCGCGCCGGGATGCTGCCGCCGCGTGACGACGCGATGGACCTTCCCGCCATCGCCGGCCACGCCGCCGTGCTGTCCGGCTCCTGCTCGCGCGCGACCCTGATGCAGGTGGGCCACGCCCGGTCCCTCTTCCCCGTCATCGAGATCGATCCGCTCGCAAACCCCAACGAAGAGGCGATGGTGAACGCCGCGCTCGACTGGGCGCGGCCGCAACTCGGCGTACGGCCCGTCGTCATCGCCGCATCCGCCCCGCCCGAGCGCGTCGCCGCCATCCAGCAGTCCCTCGGCCGCGAGGCAGCCGGCGCGCTGATCGAGCGCACGCTCGCGCGCATCGCCGAGGGGCTCGTCGCGTCCGGCGTGCGCCGCCTCGTCGTCGCCGGCGGCGAGACCTCCGGCGCCGTGGTCTCGCGCCTCGGCGTAAAGCGCCTGCGCATCGGCCGCGAGATCGCGCCCGGCGTGCCCTGGACGCTCGCCGAGGGAGGTGGCCCCTCGCTGAAGCTCGCTTTGAAATCAGGCAATTTCGGCGGCCCCGCATTCTTCGCCGAAGCCTTCGAGACGGCATGAGCGAAGCCGCGCTGCGCGAGGCGATCGCAGAAGCCGGGCGCAGCCTCTTCGCGCGCGGCTACGCCGTCGGCACCGCGGGCAACCTCAGCGCCCGGCTCGAGGACGGCTTCCTCATCACGCCGACGAACTCCTCCCTCGGCGCGCTCGATCCCGCGCGCATCGCCAAACTCGACGCGCGCTTCCGGCACGTCGCCGGCGACAAGCCCTCGAAGGAGGTCTTCATGCACCGCGCCTTCTACCAGGCGCGTCCGGCCACCGGTGCCGTGGTCCACCTCCATTCCACGATGGCCACCGCCATCGCCTGCCTCGCGCAACCGGGCGAGCGCCGCCCGATCCCGCCGCTCACGCCCTATTTCGTGATGCGCATCGGGCGTGACCTTCCCGTCGTCGCCTATTTCCGTCCCGGCGATCCCGCGATGGAGGAAGCGATCGCAACGGAGGCGGCGAACGCCAGCGCCGTGCTGCTCGCCAATCACGGTCCGGTCGTCGCCGCCGCCTCGTTGCGCGATGCGGTTGCGGCGGCCGAGGAACTCGAGGAAGCGGCGAAGCTCGCGCTGCTGCTGCACGGTGCCCATCCGCGCGAGCTCACGCCTGCGCAAATCGACGACCTGCTCAAAACCTTCGGCTGACACGCGAGGGTTAAAAGAAAAGCGGGCGCCCCTTGTGGGGGCGCCCGCCATGCTTCGGTCCGCGTCGGCGGATCAGCTCATCGGAGCAGCAGCCGGAGCCGCGGCCTTCTTCGGCGCCGCGCGCTTTGCCGCGGGTTTCTTCGCGGCTGCCTTCTTCGGCGCGGCGGCTTTCTTCGCGGCCGGCTTCTTCGCGGCTGCCTTCTTCGGCGCGGCTGCCTTCTTCGGCGCGGCCTTCTTCGGGGCCGCCTTCGCCGCGGCCTTCTTCGCGGCCGGCTTCTTCGCGGCAGGCTTCTTCGCCGCCGGCTTCTTCGCCGCGGCCTTCTTCGCCGGGGCCTTGGCGACCGCGAGCTTCGCGGCCTTCTTCGCCGGCTTCTTCGCCGCGGCCTTCTTGGCCGGGGCCTTCTTCTCAGCCGTCTTCTTCGGGGCTGCCTTCACCGCGAGCAGCGCGGGGCCGCCCATCCTCTCTTCGTCCTTGGACACGTCGGTGGACTCCTTGTGATGTGCCGTGTGTTGTGGGCCGGCGGAAGCTACGGACCCAGCAGCGAGCGTTGGCGCACCGCTACATGGACCGCGGACCGGAGAGGTTGCCCCCGGAGACCCTGCTCGGGATCCGGCGCGCCGATCGCGACGCCCCGTATCGCCAGGTCCCGTCAGGCGAACCGTTTCGGTCCGGCGTGCACCGGACACCCCCACCTTCGCAACGATGTCTTTCGCAACGATGCGGCGTGCGGCATCCGGCTGGCGGCGGGCAAAGCTCTCTCCGGTGCTGACCAGCGGTGCACTGCGCTCGATCCGGACAAGACTGCGGCCCATCGACCGTACCTTCCCTGTCGCACGCAACCCTGCCGGTATGCTCGCAACGCAAAACGAAATTGACGTGATGCGAATCGGATAGGGCTGCGCTGCTGCCGCTATCTGCCTATCGCGGCGCGCGTGTCAACGAAAACACGCATCGCGGGCGTGCTCAGGGAAAAAATTTTTCGCCGCGCCTCGCCGGTGCAACACCGCGGCGATGCTGTCTCGCACCGCCGCGGCGCCGCCTAAGTCCGAAATTTCATAGGGCGCGTCAAGAGAATTCTCGACGTTGAAAACGTCAAAGAAGTCCCGGGCGGCCTTTCTCCAGCTTTGCCGCCGGGATCGCGACGTTGAGCCCGCCGAGCGCGCCCGCCGGCAGGCTCGCGAGGTCCTGCACCGTTTCCAGAAACCGATTCGCCTCGCGCGGCGCCACGATGCCCTCGGTCAGCGTACGGAATTTCGCAATGTAGTCGGCGCGCGCAAAGGGTTTCGCGCCCAGCGGATGCGCGTTCGCGACCGCCATCTCGTCCACGATCCGCTCGCCGTTCTTCATCGTGATCTCGAGCCTGCCGCCGAACGCCAGCTCGCTTGGGTCCTTCGCGTGATAGCGCCGCGTCCACTCCGGATCCTCGCGCGTCTCGATCTTCTGCCACAGCCGCACGGTCGAAGCCCGTGTCGCGCGTTTGCGAGTGTAACTGTCGACGTGATGCCAGCGCCCGTCCTCCAGCGCCACCGCGAGGATGTACATGATCGAGTGATCCAGCGTCTCGCGGCTGGCGGCCGGGTCCATCTTCTGCGGATCGTTGGCACCGGTGCCGATCACGTAGTGCGTATGATGCGAAGTGTGGAGCACGATCTTTTCCACCTGCGCCAGGTCGGCGATCTTCTCGCGCACGCGAAACGCAAGGTCGATCAGCGCCTGGCTCTGGTATTCCGCGCTGTGCTCCTTGGTGAAGCTCGACAGGATCGCGCGCTTCGCCTCGCCCGCCTCGGGGAGCGGCACGTGGTATTCCGCGTCGGGCCCGTCGAGCATCCACGCGATGACGGAATCCTCGCCCTCCCAGATCGGGCTCGGCGCGCCCTCGCCGCGCATCACGCGATCGACCGCCTCCACCGCGAGCTTGCCCGCATGCGCCGGCGCATACGCCTTCCACGAGCTGATCTCGCCTTTGCGCGACTGGCGCGTGGTGAAGCTCACATGCACCGCCTGCTGCACCGCCTGGTAGATCGTCTCCGGCCTCAGCCGCAGCAGCGTGCCGATCCCCGCTGCCTGCGCCGGGCAGAGATGGCCGATGTGGTCGATCTTGTGCTCGTGCAGGCAGATCGCGCGCACGAGGTTGATCTGAATCTCATAGCCGGTTGCGATACCGCGAATCAGATCGCGCCCCGAGCAGCCCTTGGTCTGTGCCACGGCGAGGATCGGCGGGATGTTGTCGCCGGGATGCGAGTAGTCGGCGGCAAGAAACGTGTCGTGCATGTCGAGCTCGCG